>CANMZR010000008.1 GCA_947502375.1 Polyangiaceae bacterium | reverse complement strand
CGCCTGCTGCAGGCGCTGTCGTGCCTCGTCGAGCCTGCCCTGCTTGCGCAGCAGATCGGCAGACCGGGCACGGGCCGACAGGAAATGGTTGCTGCGCGTGCCCACCGCATCGAACCAGCGGATCGCATCCTGGGCACGCCCCGCCTCTTCCGCACCATGTCCAAGGTAGTAGCGTGCACTGTCCTTGTCGACGAAGGGAGTGTCGAGCAGCGTCTTGAGATAACGCTCGCCGCTGGCGACGTCCCCCATCTGCAGCGCAAGCAGGCCCGTTGAGTAGAGCAGTTCGGGATTGTCCTTCTGCTCCCCCAGCAGTTTCTCGAATTGCTGGCGCGCCTCGGTATAGCGCTTGGCGTCAATCAGTGCGCGTGCATAGGCCAGCCGGGAAGTCCGGGAAGCGGGATGGCGGGCCAGGTAGCCGGCCAGCAGTTCGGTTGTCCGTTCCGCATCCGTGCTCAGCACCTGCGCCTTGAGAAGAACAGCGGCCTCCCAATCGGGCTTGAGAGCGATCGCCTGGTCGATGTTCGATAACGCACGATCGGCAGCACGCACGGCCAGGGCGGCCTGGGCCCGGACGTAATAGGTTTCCGGAAGCGACTCATAGGCGGTCGTGACATAAATGACCAGGCTTTCGACCGTCTGCTTGTCCGGCCAGCGGGCCACGATGCGACCGAGTTCATGGCTGAATCGTTCGACTTCGGCCTCGCTCAATTCGAGGCGAGCCAACCGAGCGAGGGCCCGTACGCGGTCAGCGTCGAGCACCGAGGCGTCGTCGAGCCTGACATCGTGCAGCATGTCGCGGGTCTAGCACTTTTGCCACGGCGCGCGCGCATAAACACTGGTATTCTAGCCGCCAATTCGCCGCCTCCGAGCCTTTCGCCGGCAGTGCCTTCGCTCAGGTCCCCTATGCCCTTACGACAGCTCCATTTCGGTTTTGCCTTCGCCGGCCTGCTCGCGGCCTGTTCGGCAACGAGCGGCAACAAACTCCCCGGCTCCAGTGAGTCGAGTGGAAGCTTCTCGGGAACCGGGGCGGGCATGTCCGCGGGCTCGGGTCTCGGCGTGGGTGGCGCGTCGTCCACGGGCAGCGAGATGCAGTGCGGCAAGAGCACCATCGGCAACGAGATCCCAGGCGCTTTGCTCCTGCTACTCGACAAGTCCGGGAGCATGGGAGACTCGCCGGGCGGCAATGGCGGTCCTTCGAAGTGGGACGCCACGGTGTCGGCCGTAAAGAAAATGCTGACACTCGCGAGCCCTTCGTTGCAGGTGGGACTCTTGCCGTTCCCCGAGGGAAACTTCAACGATTCGGGCGCTGGACTTTGCTTGTTGAATGCGAGCGCTCCGGGCTGCGCGGCCCTGCTCGCGGACTTTGGCTGCACCGACATCGCCAAACTACCGGTGGTGCCGATCCAGCCGCTCACCGAAAACGCACCGGCCATCGCATCGTGGTTGAACCAGAACGACCCCAAGGGCGGGACGCCGACGTTCCACGCTCTCAAGAACGCGTATGCGATCGTGAAGGCGTTCAATACGCCGGGGCAACGCTTCGTGCTGCTCATCACCGATGGCGTGCCCAATACGGCAGAGCCTGCGTTTTTTCCGTTGCCAGCGATGCAGACGGCTTGCGGGGATCTCGGAGCGATTGAAAACGAAGCGCTCGTGGCATCGAACGGCTCCCCGCCGGTCAACACGTTTGTCATCGGCTCGCCGGGGAGCGAAGACGCGAAGGAATCGCTCTCGAAGCTCGCGCTGAACGGCAAGACCCCGAAGAGCCCGAACTGTTCGCCGAGTGCCGGTGATTGCCACTATCAAATCGGCACCGCAAACTTCGAAAAGGAGCTCTCCGAGGTGCTCTCCGCAATCGCCGGTAGCGTCGCGGATTGTGTGTTCAAGATGCCGGACGGTCAGGATGTCGATCCGAACCTCGTGAACGTGACCGTGGATACCCCGATGGGACCGGCTGAAGTCTTGAAGGACGCGAGCCATGTCGACGGCTGGGATTACACGGATGCTTCGCAGTCGAAAATCCAGCTTTTCGGGCCTTCTTGCGACACCTACAAGGCCGCCAAAGGCACGACGATCACCATTATCCTCGGCTGCGTGTCGAACCTCAAGTAGCGGAGCCCACGGGACGCCTGCAGTCACAACGTTGCGGCTTCGGCATCCCTGTTGCGACTTCGGCATCCCTCGTGCTAACCGGCAACGACGATGGCTCGGCAAGGTACACCGGCTTTTGGCGTCGTCGCTCTCGCGGCGTGCCTCGCCCTCGTGGGAACGCTCGCTCGCGCTCGTTCGTTCCGCGCCCCTCAGCGAACGGCAGCCCTTGCACAGGCGTTTGCGCGGCAAGGCCTCGAGCTTGATCTGCAGGGCGTCCTGTGGCTCGACGCACCGCCGTTTTCCGTTCTGCGCGCGGCGACAGGGCACGTGGCGGTGGTGGCTCGCGCTCGCACCGGGGCAGAAGAGCCGCACGATATTTACGTCGCCGATGCCAGGCTTTCGCCTGAAGGCGTGCTCTTGTCGGTGGGTCGCGCACACGACGTCAGTGACACGACCGCGGTGGACGAGCCACGCCCGCTCAGTCGCGGTCACTCGTTCGCGTACCTCGAACCGAGCGGGACGATTCGCCTCTTCGATCTCAATGGCCCTCCCTCCTCGGGGCGCGCGGGCTGGACGCGACTCGAGAGGTTGCAGGCTGCGGTCACGCGTTGGCAAGACACCGGGCGTCTGTCAGGAATCGCGCGTTACGCGTATCAGGTCTTTCCGGAACCGAAAAACGTCACGCTTTCGATGACCGACGAAGCGCTCCGAATCGTTGCCGACGGTCGCCCGTTCGATGTGCCCTTCGCGCGCCCTAACGCAGTCCCCGAGTCGCTTGGCGCTCAGCTCGTGCCAGAGAGCACGCCCGGAAATCTCGTCACCTGGGCTGTGGACCGTGTTCGGTCCGAGGTCGGCGATGAGGCGATGCAATACGTCAAAGCGATTGCGTTTTCGATGCTCGACATTGTGAAATCGGGTCAAGGAGCCGTCGGCACCGACAAAGATGCGGCCGAGGAAATCGCCAAAGATCTGGGCGAGCAGTCCCTCGAAGACGCTTCTCGTGCCTTACCGGTGGATCCCGAGAGCGGCTTTCCGCCCCCCTCGCTCGAGCCACCCGTCAAGCCGCCGTTGAAAAACGAAGGCGTCTGGCAAGCCAAGCAAGATGACCCGTTCGTCCAGTCGCTCCCCGGCTTGCCGCCGACGTTTGTAACGACCTTCATTCGTCCGGACGTCACCCGTAAGACGAGTGTCGTGCACGTTGCCCTATGGGACCCCCGGCTCGTGCAACTCCACACAATGGCCGGCGTCGCGGAGCCGAAGAGTGCCACGGGCGCCACCGGCCCCGGAGAGATCCCGCGGGAACCGCTCGTGTTGAAGCGCGTGTGTGCAGCCATGAACGCTGGATTCCAGGCGCTTCACGGTGAATTTGGCATGATGAGCGACGGCATTGTGTACCTGCCACCGAAGCCTTACGCGGCCACCATCGCGGAGCTGAGCGACGGCAGCACGGCGTTCGGGACATGGCCCGAGGATGCCTCGATTCCGGCGTCTTTTACCTCGTATCGTCAGAACATGACGCCAATGGTGCTCGACGGAAAGTTCAACCCGTACCACCGTTCCTGGTGGGGCGGTACGCCGGCCGAGTGGGAGGACAAGACCCACACGGTCCGTACAGGGATGTGTCAAACCAAGGAGAATTTTGTCGCCTATTTTTATGGTGCCGATCTGGGACCTGAGGCGCTGGCGCAGGTGATGCTGCAAACACGCTGCCATTACGGCGTCGCTCTCGATATGAACGCGGGTCATAGCGGCCTTGAATTTTACACAGTTGGGCCCGCCAGTGAAATCGGTGCGATCGGTCGCGCCCTCGACTACGAATGGGAACGCGAGGGCGACCTTCCTGATTTCGAGGGTTGGAAGTTCCGGGCTCGTCGCCTGATCCGCGGCATGGGCCTTATGAATTTCCCGCGTTACATCAAGCGTGAGGGGCGTGATTATTTTTACCTCACGCTTCGGCACCTTTTGCCCGGCAGTCCGCTGGTGATGCCGGGCGCGAAAGCCGGCGATGGTGTGTGGCAGACCAAGGGGCTACCGCAACACGGCTTCCCTTACGCGATGGCGCGCACCGAGGTCCAACTAGGTGCCCGTCGGGCGATCGTTCTGCGCATCGACCCACGGATGCTCGAGCACCAGGCCCCGTCGCCCGTGACCCTCGGTGGGGAGCCGCCGCGAACGGCCGGCGTCGTGTTCACGGCTCCCGCTCCCGGTACCGCGGGGCCCGCCGTCCCTTCGCTGTGGTATTCTCCCGGCGCCTTTTCGCTCGCGCCCGTAGCGGGATTGTCCGGCGCGTTCAGGCTTGCGAGCCAGACCGGGGAGGGGCGTGGGGTCGCGGCGCTCGGTGTCGAAGACGAGAGTGGCATGCTGCTCTACGTGGCGCTTCGAGAACCCGAGGCGGGGCCTGTACCGAGCTCCGCATTCGAATCTTTGTTCGCAAAGTTCGGCCCCACTCGCAGCTTGGTGCTGGCCGAACCCTGGTCCTTGTTGCTTGGCGGGGACACGGATCTCGCCCTGAAGGCGGCGCGGCCCTCGGAGGGGAACAACCTCGTTTTTCGCCGGCAGCCTGGCCCCGGCTCGCGCCGCATTTTCGAGGACACCCCAATCGTGCCGTTTGCCAAGTGGTACCCTCTGCAATCACGTCGAATTCGCTACTTTAAAAAGCCCAAAGACCTCTGAGGGGCCCCGCTTTGGGTCGGTTTGATCGAATTGGCCGAATTCGCTACGCTGCGGCGGTGCAATACGAGTACCTTACGTGGTTCAACTGCACGGGAGCGAAGCGGCGATGTCTGACGAAAAGGGGAGTGACCTCGACGTCTTCGAGGGGCTGACAAAAAAGAAGACCCTCGTCCCAAAGGGCGAGAATTCGATGGATTCGATTGGGTCCGTCGGTCCAACGGATGGCGTCAGCGCGGCCGTGGTTTCTGATGGGGCAAGAAGCGCTTCTGACGGGCCGAGAAGTTTGCCGCCGGCCAAGCTCCCGCCGCCGACCAAAGTCCCAATGCCTACGACGACGCTGCTCGGAATGATGCCAGCCGTCCTGGATGAATTCGGTCCAGCGTCGAGCGCACTGCCAAACCCGACGAGCCCTCCCGTCTCGCGACAGCGCATCTCCTCGCAACCACCCCCTCTTCCGGGGTTCGAGGCCGAGATCAACCCGGATGCGACGACGGAGCTTCGCCGCCCATCGAAAGAGGACCTGCAGCGGCTGATGATGGGTGAGGAACTTTTGCCGGCAGCGGCGCCCGTCTTGGAGTTGGTCCCCTCATCGCCTCCGCCCCCGGTTTCTGTGCAGAGTGAACCCGACGATTCCATTCCACCGGAGTTGGTGTCTGCGGCGGCGCTCGAAGAGGACCAGGCGCTCGAAGAGGACCAAGGGGGTGGCTTCGATTGGAATGACGACGACGAGTCGACCTCGGTGTTCGGCAAGGACCATGCAGACGAGCTCTTCGGCGATCTCGCTGTCGCGCGTATGCGAAGCCTCGCTCGGGGCCGGGCGTTAGCCGATCCCAACGCGGCCGCAGCGCTGATTGCTGCCTCGAACAAGCCGGTCGCACTCGCCCCGACCGTGGGTTTTTCGCCCGCCTTTGATGGCCTTCCAAAGATCCCCGGTCCCGCGCCAGTGCCTCGCGAGATCATCGATGCGGTGAACTTTGACTCGGCCCCGGCGCCTGCGGCGGCGACTCCGACGCGCAATCCGACTGCGGGATGGGCCCCCTCGGTGCCGGTGCCGTCGGCTGTTGCCGCGGCCAGGCGTTTTTCGCGGACGAACCTCTGGCTCGGTGGTGTCGCGGCGCTCGTCGTTGGGTTGGCGCTGGTTTTGTGGCTCCGTGGAAGCGGAACCGGGACGCTCGTTGTGCGCGTCTTGCATCAGGGAAAAGCGATCGATACCGCTCAAGTGTTTGTGGACGGTCGGCCGGTCTGCGCCTTCACGCCCTGCCGAGTGACGGATGTGGAGCGCGGAAAGCGGGAGGTGCGCGCGACGTTCGGTACGCTTTCCGGTCAGGCTTCGGTCGAGGTTCTTGGCCGCAGTGGCGCGGCCGAGCTCGAACTCCAATTGACCGGTGACGGTGCGGTTCCATCGGCATCCTCAAACGTCGGCGAGAAAGCTTCGGAACCCGTTTCGGCCGTCTCTTTGAAAACAGCCCTCACTGTAAAAGTGACCGTGTTCGTAGATGGGCAGGAAAAGGGAACGCTGCCACTCGAATTGAAGGACCTGAAACCAGGAACCGTCACGTTGCGCTTCGAGGCCGCTGGCGGCACGTATGGTAAGGTCGAAAAGGTCGTTGAGCTCGAGGCCGGTAAGACTTTCCGCATCGATGACGTGAATCTGCCGTTCAAGGTCGTCACCGTGACGATCAAGCTTGCGACGGCCGGTGCCACCGTGAAGCTCGTTCAAGAGGGTAAACCCGCAAATACGCTTGAATTCAACGGTGGTCAGGTCGAGCAAAAACTCGATACAACCGCCAAGTGGAACCTCACGGCCGCGCTGAAGGGGTACCGCGCTCTGGAGCAGGCCATCGTTTTCGCCGACGGTAAAGCGACTCAGACGATCGAAGTGAAGCTCGACAAGGAGGAGGCTGTGGCACCACCCGAGACGGCCGTCGTCCAGCCGGTGGCGCCGATAGCCAAGCCCCCCGAGCCACCCACCGCCAGCCCAGTCGAAGAGTTTGGGACCATCAACGCGAATTCGCTGCCACCTTCGAGCGTTCTCATCGATGGGCGCCCGCACGGCCAAACGCCGGTCACCGGGGTGCGCGTCTCAGCTGGAAGTCACACGGTCGTTTTCAAGCACAAGGACCTGGGCGTTCAGTCCCGTGGCGTCAACGTCATCGCCGGGAAGGGCGCGACCGTCACGGTGAAGTTTGCCCCCAAAGCTGGGGACGATGCGCCGAAAAAGAAGAGAGCTTCCGACGACTGAGTTTGGGTTTCTCGACCCATGAGGCGGTTACTCCTCGTCGGCCTGGTTCGTTCGTAGACGACGCGACCATTCGAGCCAGGTGCTGGAACATTCGCTCGTCGGTTGGCCGCCACCGGCGCACTCGGGCTTCACTTGGGGCCCGAGCAACAGGAACAGGCCGTCTCGGTCCGAGAGCCATTGAACTTCAGAGTCCCGTAAGGCATCGAAGGCCTTGCGACGCAGGACGACGCGACCTTTCTCGCGCTCGCCTAACAGGTGAAGAAGATGCCCTTCGATCACGGTGCGAAGTTCCGGATCATCAGTGATTGCATATTGTTTTTCGTAATACCGAATGGCAGCATCGCGATGTCCCGTCCGTAACAAGCGCGACGCCCCCCCAAGCGCCTGCCAACCGAGGTTGCTCTCCGCTCCGAGCTCGGCCGCTCGCTCCAGGTAGACGAGGCCCTGCTCACGCCAGGTGGGGATGAGTTCCGGCTGTTCATCGAGGTAGCTGCCCGGTGCGGTAAAAGCCACGAATTGCCCAAGATTCAGCCATAGCTCAGCGTCCGACGGCCGGTGTTCGACACCGCGCTCCAGGATCACGCGGGTCGCTTTGACTTCATTCAGCTCCACCGGCACGCTCTGGAGCGTGATGAGTGCGTCGGCCAGAAGGTAGGGCGTTCGCCAAGCTGGATCGAGTTCGTTTATTGCAGCGTAAAGTTGCACCACATTCTCAAAGCGGCGTCGCTCCGTGAGGTGGAGCCCCTGGGCGACCAACGTGTGGGCCCATAAGACGTCTGCGAGCGCCGCGTCGTAGCCGAGACTCACCACCCTCAACTGGGAGCTTGGCGGGAGCGGATAGACGTCGCGCGCCTCCTTGATTTGCTCGTGCATACGGCCGAGATGGACACGCGCCGAGGACACAAGACCGTAGGCCGCGCCAAGGACCGCCACGAGCACACCGACCTCGCGCCAGGGTGGGCGCATCACTCGACCTCGCGGTCCACGAACATGCCCGGGATCACGCGCGCAGACTGGTTCGGCAAGCGCTCACCGCGCACCTCGAAGGTCGAGAGCACGTCGTCACCATCGAGATCTCCGTGTGCCGTGGCCACGAACCGTGACGCGCCAGATGGGGCGTCGTAGGCACTATCAAACTGGAAAGCGAAGCCGTGGGGAGCATCGAAACGAAAGTCGAGTGCGCGCCAGGTCAAGTGCTCCCATGCCTCATCGGGATCGCGCTGCTCGACACCGCGTGGCGCTTTTTCTGGGGTCAGCGGTGCGGATGGGGGAAAACTCAAGCTTCCCGGTCGCCCCTCAGCGTAGGCGACCGCTGCGGTGACCATGCGGTCCAGACCCTCCACGGGTTCGCTCAACTTGGAGAAGCGCAGGTTCCTTACGAACGCGGGCACCGCCACCACGAGGACGCTGCCAGCGACGGCAATCGCCACGGCCACCTCAATTGAACTCCAGCTTCGCGCCATTCAACCAGTTCCTGTTTAGCAGAGGGACCAGGGCGCACCGCAAAAAAAAAGTAAGCTTTCGGCTTACTTTTAATCAGTTACTCAAGCGTGTAAAAAAGGTACGCGCTCACTCGTACTCGTCCTTCAAAAAAAGCTGCGTAGCCTTCTTGAGCTCGCCGTTCGCAATCTTACCGGTCTGGGAGAACTGGCTCAATGCGAGCTCGCCATCGAGGTCGCCGGTCGCCATCGCTTCATAGCAGGTGGCGTTGCATGACGCCGGGTTCGACGAGCCCACTGCGATGGAGTCCTTCGTGTATTGGTACTGGTAGTAAATCGGCTGGTTCATACTGAACCTGAGGCATTTCCAGCCGGTGGTCATGTTGCCCACGTCGAAGTCCGTCCCGTTGGTCGTCTTGGGTTGGTACTTTTTCCCGGCCGCGACGGTCGCCGGCACCGCCACGGCACTTGCGCAAAGTGTGTGGCTGGCGTTTGCGGAGGTCGCACCTTCGGCAAGGTCCTCGGCCGGCGCATTTTCTCGCTCGAAAGCGGCCTGAGCATTCCGCGAGATGGCACCGATTGTGTTCTTTGCTTCGGATGTTTTCGCGCTAGCAAGGTAGCGACGCACTCCGTAGATGGCGAGGGCCGCGAGGACGCCGATGATGGCGACGACGATCATCAGCTCAACAAGGGTGAAGGCTCGTTTTGAGGTTTTTTTATGGACGGTCATGTTGAATTCCTTAGTGAGCAGGGTAATTTACAGAGTGAACAGGGCAATTTACAAAAATAAAGGTAAAATTAAACAGATAAAACTAGACAGATAAAACTAGGCAATGTGAGCGCGTAGACGTTTTGAAGAGCGAGGGGAGACAGATTCACTCGGTGTCGTTCTCGACGTAAACTTCGCCGTTGAAAGAGGATGAAACGAGGTAAGCGAACGTGCTGTCTCCGTCGGCGTCGCCGGCCGCCTGAATCACATACCAAGGCTCGGACGTCGGATCGGGCCAGGCGGGTTTTAAACTTGTGCTGGTGCTCGGTGGCTTGGCTCCGGGGGCACCCGCGACCACTGAGAAGCCAAACGTCGTCGGCGAATCCGAAGTGACGTTCAGAATTCTCCAATCGTCGTAACGTGAATGCGAGGTCCAACCGCTCCAGGTGCGTTTCTTGCCGTTGGGGGTGGCTGGATACCAATCCGTCAGGGAGTCTCCGCAGCTTCGGTAAGTGAGCGTTTCGGCTCGATACGATTCCTCGGCAATTCGGATGGCGCCGATGATGGCTCGCGCGTCGGCCGTGCGCGTCGAGTTCATGTACTTTTTGAATCCAACCACCGCCAACGCGGCCAGAACGCCGATCATCGCGACGACCGTCAGAAGCTCGACCAACGTGAATCCGCGCGTGCCGGCAAGGCGCGTACGGGGTGGGCGAAGGTGAGGGGCGCACATAGGGGGTCTGCCGGGGTACTGAGAGCGACACGAGCACCGAAGCGAAACACGTGCCAGCTTGATTGGACCAACAATCCGCGTTTTTTTCGGCGGGGGTGCGGGTTGAGTGACCAAACACGGCATCCTGGGGCGCTTCATGCGCCGTTTTTTGTCACTCAGTAGCCACCCGGTGCCAGGAGGGTGCCAGTGGGTGCCATCCGCTGCGCCGCGCGCTCACTCGCCTTCGTTCGTCCGCTGAATCACACCCGGCGAGAACGACGAGGTGACGAAACGTCCGTAAACGCCGTCGCCGTCGAGGTCCATCGTTCCCACGAGAACGAACCAGGGCGCCTTGGGCTTCGGGTAGGTGGTCGTCAGCCAGCCGGGAATGGGCGGCGTATCCGTCGCGGTGCCTGCGCGGACCGCAAACGACATGTAGGTCGGACCCATACGAAATCCATAAAGCGACCAGCAGGCATTGGCACTGTGGGTGGAGTCGGTGAACAGGTGCTTCGTGGCGTCGGGTTTTCTCGGGTAAAAGTCGTCGTAACCGCTTGAGCAATCGAGATAGCCCCTATTCCGATCGTAGTAGGCGCGAATGGCTGCAGCCATTCCCAGCATGGCGTTGTCCGCGTCGGCGCGCGCTTTGCCGGAACTCGTGACTTTTGAAATGCCGAACATCGCTAACGCAGCCATCACGCCGACGATTGCGACGACCACCATCAACTCGATGAGCGTGAAGCCAAGCTGGGTTCGCGAGGAGCGGCGCACGCGCGAGAAAGCCTGCGCGCAACGGCTCGAAGTTGGACGGATAGCCATGCTCAAGAGCACCGGGGACGGAGCGGAAGATTTCATGACGGTGCTCCTTCGGAAGCAACTTGTGGGCCGTTTTCAGGGTTCATCGCTGGTCTTGGTTTCAGGCTCGTCGGGCCCTTCAACCTCTAGCCCCAGCTTTTCGAGACGATAACGGATCGAGCGGAACGAGATCCCGAGCAACTTGGCAGCGTGTTTTCGGACGCCACCGGTGTGCTTCAGTGCCTGGCTAAGAAGTTGGCGCTCCAGCGTTGCGAGCGTCACGTCTAGCTGGAGCCCTTCGGGAGGCACGTCGAGGGCAACGAGCGTCGCTGCCGGTCTTGTCCTCAGGTGTTCGGGCAGCATATCGATGTCGATGGTCTCGCTCGATGTCAAGGCCACCGCGCACTCCATGAGGTTTTCGAGCTCCCGAACATTGCCTGGAAAATCGTAACCCTCCAGCGCCCGGAGGGCCGCGGGAGTGAGTCCTCGAATGGGTTTCTGAGTGTCTTTTGCAAAACGCCGGACCATTTGTTCTGCGAGTCGGTGGACGTCGCCAAACCGCTCCCGCAACGGAGGCAGCAGAATTCGAATCACGTTCAAGCGGTAGTAGAGATCCGTTCGGAACGTCCCGGCGGTTACCGCCGCTTCGACGTCGCGGTTCGTCGCGGCGATGACCCGTACGTTGACCGGGACTTCGTTCGTGCCGCCGACCGGTCGAACTTTGCGCTCTTGCAGCACGCGCAGGAGCTTCACTTGCAGCGCCAACGGCAACTCGCCGATCTCGTCCAGAAAGAGCGTGCCGCCCTCGCTTTGTCGAATGAGTCCGAGGGCGGTGCCGGTCGCTCCGGTGAACGAACCCTTCTCATGGCCGAAGAGCTCGCTTTCCATCAAGAATTCAGGCAACGCGCCACAGTTGACCACGCAGAATGGGCCTCGTGAGCGGTCGCTTTGCTCGTGAAGAAGGCGTGCTACCCGCTCTTTGCCGGTGCCGCTCTCACCGGTGATGAGCACGGTCGCGCGACTGATGGCAGCCTTGCTCACCAACGCTCCGATGCGCCGCATGGGCTCGCTGTGGCCGAAGATGTCGTCTTCGCTCGGCGTGAGCGCGGCGAGTTGCGCCTTTAGATTCCTGTTCTCTTCGACGACCGCATTCTTTTCGAGTGCCTTCGAAGCGAGTGCGGCGAGCTCGCCTGGCGAGAACGGCTTGGTTACGAAATCGTAAGCGCCGTTGCGCATCGCATCGAGTGCGGAATCCACGCTCGAATAAGCGGTCACGACGATGACTTGGGTGTGCTCACTGCGAGCGCGCGCGGCATGCAGTACCTCCATGCCGGAGCCATCGGGCATGACGAGGTCGGTTATCACGAGTGGGTACGGCAGCTCGATTTCGTCGATCGCTTTGAGAGCGGCCTTGACCCCGCTGACGGCGCGCACGTTGCAGCCGCTGCGCTGCAGGGCGATGCTCATCACCTGCCGCAGATTCGGCTCGTCATCGACGACCAGAATCGTTGGCGGAGTCGGGACGGCTTGCGGGTCCGTGTTCATGGCTGGGCGCAGTTCGTTTCGTCCGCCACGCTGTTGAGTGTCGGGACGATCAGGAACTCTGTCCGGGTAGAGCTTACGTCGCCGACGACCTCCCAAACCTCAGCGAGGTCGCACGCGTCGGCTTCGACAGCGATGGTGTAGCGACCATCGAAATTCGCATCTTCCACGCCGAAGATGCGGCCGGTCGCAGCGTTCCGAATGAGGACGACGGCCCCCGCCGTGCTGCCCCCGCGGACCAGCCAATGACGCGCGTCGGCCTCGGTTCCAGGCGGGTTGCTCGTGTTTTCCGTCACGCTCGTGGGCGCGTCAGGCGGCGGCAGGGGTAACGTCGGACTTAGACAGCCGCTGAGCGCGAGCAACTGCGTCGCGAACAGGGCGCGAATGCCGAGGTATGCCACTGCTTAAAACCTAGCACGATTTTGGCCAACACATTCGGACACCAGAGGCCGCCAGCGACGTGTTGGGTCCGGTTCAGCTCGGGCTCGTGAGTCGACGATTGTCCGTTGGCAGCACCCGGAGTCCTACCCGGCGGGACACGGGACGCTCGGTTGGAGACATGCCGACCACCTCGCCGGCCAGGTCGTAGTCGCTCGCCTGGGTGATCCGAACCTGCACCATCTCGCCCGCCCGCGGAAGCTCGGGTAGGTTCTCCGTCCCGGTGAGATAAACCTGCCCGTCGATCTCGGGAGCTTGCCCGCCGTGTCGGCCCATCACGACGGTCTCGTGCTCGTCGCTTTCGCCTTCCACCAGCACGTCGAGCGTTTTTCCGACGAGTGCCTGATTGCGCTCGCGGGCGATGCGCTGGGCCATCGCCATCAGTTTCTTGTAACGACTCTCGGCCGTGCGCTTCGGCACCTTCCCGAGCAGTGCATGGCTCGCACAACTTTCTTCGTCGGAGTAGCGAAAGACACCGACCCGGTCGAAGTTCGCCCAGGCGACGAACTCGCAAAGCTCTTCAAACTCGGCTGCGGTTTCACCGGGGTGACCGACGATGAAAGCGGTGCGGAACGTCAGGTTTGGAACCGCTCCTCGCAGTTGCTCCACCAAATCGTAGAGACGCTTGCCACCGTGTCCGCGCTTCATGCGGCGTAACATGCCGTCGGCAGCATGCTGAAGTGGCATGTCCACGTAGGGGAGAACCCGGGGGTGGTGAGCCAGAAGCTCGATGAGGTCAGGGGAAAGTTTTTCCGGGTAGAGATAAAAAAGTCGAAGCCACCGCAGCCCCTCGACGTCGGCCACGCGACGGACCAACTCGGCGAGCTCGGGGCGCCCCTCGGCCGGGAGATCACGCCCGAACGCGATGGTGTCTTGCGAGATGAGGTTCACCTCTTTGATGCCGCTTGCCACCAGTTGCTCCACTTCGCGAACGACGTCTTCGACGCGCCGCGAGCGCTGCTTACCGCGTAGGTCAGGGATGACGCAGAACGAGCAGCTCCGATTGCAGCCTTCTGCAATTTTTACGTAGGCGCTGCCGTGACGCGACGAGAGGATGCGCGGTGATTCGGCGGCAACCAACCAATCGGCTGGGTTGCCGACGGCGATTCGTTCGCTCGCACCCCTGAGCACACTGCCGAGCGCCAGCATGTCGCTCGAACCCAGGAAATTGTCGACTTCGGGGAACCCCTTCGCGAGCTCTTCGGGGTGGCGCTGCGAGAGGCAACCGGCTACCACGAGGCGCTCGCAGCTCCCTTGCGCCTTGTAGTCGGTCATCTCGAGAATCGTGTCTACGGACTCTTTCTTCGCGGCATCGATGAACCCGCACGTGTTGATAACGATCACCGAAGCGCCGGCCGGGTCGTCTACGTGGACGTAGCCTTCGCGCTGCGCGACCCCGAGCATGACCTCGCTATCGACGCGATTTTTGGGGCAGCCGAGCGAAACGAAGTGAATGGTGCGGTTCATGCGAAACCTCGGTGTTGGTCGATGCGCTTCATGAAGCGCTGAAAAAGATAGAGGGAGTCGTGAGGACCGGCGGCCGACTCTGGATGGTATTGCACGCTGAAAGCGTCCGCGTCATCGATGGCGAGTCCCTCACTCGTGCCGTCGTTCAAGTGCACGTGGGTCGACCGAGCGCGACCGCCGAGCGAGTCGAGATCGACGCAGAATCCGTGGTTTTGAGTGGTGATCTCGACTCTTCCCGTCGTGAGATCGCGCACCGGCTGATTGATGCCTCGATGTCCGAACTTCAACTTGAACGTCTGAGCACCCGCGGCCAGCGCGAGCAGTTGATGGCCGAGGCAGATGCCGAACGTGGGACGCTGGCCGAGAAGCTCGCGCAAGGTCGCAATCGTCGCCGTGACAGCCGCCGGATCGCCGGGGCCGTTCGACACGAAGAGGCCGTCCGGCGCGAGGGCTAAAATCTCGCTGGCGCTGGCCGATGCCGGGACGGCCGTGACGCGGCAGCCGAAGTCGACGAGCGTGCGGAGAATGTTGCGCTTGATGCCGAGGTCGATGACGACGACATGGCGCTCTGGCGGTGCTGCCCGTGGAGGCGCTCCAGGAACGCCTTTCAGTGCGAGCCATTCGCCGCTCGATTCCGTCCACGTGTAGGCCGCTTTGGGGGTCACTTGTTCGACGAGGTTCGCACCCACCATGCTCGGTGCCGCGCGCGCACGGTCGACGAGGTCGTCCGGGTTTCCCGTGCCGATTGCAGCGTTTTGTGCGCCTTTATCTCGAATGTGGCGCGTAATCTCACGCGTGTCCACCTCGGCTATGGCAATGACTCCGTGACGGGTGAGGTACGCTGAGAGCGTCTCGGTCGCGCGCCAGTTGGCGGCCATGGCGCTCGCGTCACGGACGATGAACCCCGCGACCTTGGGTCGGTCGTCGATGCTCTCGGCGTCGTGCGGGTTGCAGCCGGTGACCCCGATCTGCGTCGCCGTCATCGTGACGAGTTGGCCGCAGTAGGAGGGGTCGGTGAGGACTTCCTGGTAACCCGTCAGGCCGGTCGTGAAGACGGCTTCGCCAAGGGTGATTCCCGAGGCGCCGTAGGCCACGCCTTCGTAGCGGGTGCCGTCCGCAAAGCAGAGCCAGGCTCGTGTCATCGGTTGTCTCTCTTGGTGAACCGTGGGTCTCTCGTGGTGAGCCGTGGGTCTCTCTTAGTAAACACACTGGCTGCGGCGAAGGCGAGGTCTTCGCCGAGGAGCGTGAGCTCGACACGCCCCCGGTAAGCGCGATCGATGAACGGAGTGTTTTTGCTTTTGCTGCGGAGCGAGAGCGGCGACACGATGTGTTCCACGTCGGGATCGATCATGGTGAGCTCGGCGCGAGCGCCCTCGACGAGTTGCGGTGCCTCGAGCGAAACGATCGAGGCGGGCGAGCGCGTGAGGGCATCGATGAAGCGGGCGAGCGACAAGGTGCCGTTTTTGACAAGCTCGAGCAACACGGGCACCACCAGCTCGAGGCCGATCATGCCGGGTGAAGCGCTCTCCATTTCGCAGTCTTTTTCGAGCGGGGAGTGGGGCGCGTGATCGGTGGCGATGGCATCGATGGTCCCGTCTGCAAGGGCTAAGCGGAGCGCCTCGATGTCGCGAGCCTCGCGAAGCGGCGGGTTCACCTTGCAGTACGTCTGGTAGCCAATCACCGACTCATCGGTGAGCATGAGGTGATGCGGCGTGACCTCGGCGGTCACTCGAATTCCCCTGGATTTCGCCTCGCGGATGAGCCTCACGGCACCCTCGGTGGACACGTGAGCCACATGGTAACGCGCTCCCGTCGCTTCGGCGAGCAGGAGGTCGCGGGCGACGATGATGTCTTCGGCGACTCGGGGCCATCCGCGGAGGCCGAGCTTGGTCGCCACGGCACCCTCATGCATCTGAGCCCCAGCGGTGAGCCCATGGTCCTCGCAGTGCTGGATTACGGGCATGTCGAAAGTGCGCGCGTATTCGAGGGCGCGTCGCATCACCACGCTCGACATCACACAGACGCCGTCATCGCTGACCCCGACCGCACCGGCGTCGCGCAGGTCCGCCATTTCGGTGAGTTCTTCACCGCGTTGCCCCATCGTGATGGCGCCGATCGGGTGAAGGCGTGTGCCCCCGTGCGTGCGCGCGCGCGCCACCATCATTTCGGTGACGGCGCGCGTGTCGTTGATGGGGCGCGTGTTGGCCATGCAGCAGACGTGGCCGAAGCCTCCCGCTGCCGCCGCGCGAAGGCCGCTCGAGATGTCCTCCTTGTACTCATGACCAGGTTCCCGAAAATGTGCGTGCAAGTCGACGAAGGCAGGGAATACCCAGCGATTCATGCCATCGATCACCAGCGCACGTTCGGAAGTGAGCTGCTCTGAAGAGGCCGCGTTCGGTCCGAGTCGCGTGATTTTTCCGCGCTCGATCACGATATCGACGATGGCGTCGAGACCGCGCTGCGGGTCCACCGCGCGCGCCCCCGCTATCACCACGACCTCCGGGTGTTTCGGCACGCCGCTACTCGATTCGGTTATCCGCTCCGCCATGGCTCCACATCGCCCTCACCAGCGCACAGCTGTGAGCACCTACCGCGCCGCTGCTAGCATTGAAGCCGCGGGACGGCCAGCAGCAGCTCGCACCAGCGCCGCCGCAGCCAGAAAAAATTGCAAAAGCAATCTAGCGCCGCCGCAGCCAGAAAACATCGCTGAGGCAACCTCGCGTTGCCTCAGCCAGAAAACATCGCTGAGGCAACCTCGCGTTGCCTCAGCCAGAAAACATCGCTGAGGCAACCTCGCGTTGCCTCAGCCAGAAAAAATCGCGGAGGCAACCTAGCGTCGCCTCCGCGAAAAACATCGTGCGAAGAGGGGGACTCGAACCCCCACAGCCGTAAAGCCACTGGCACCTGAAACCAGCGCGTCTACCGATTCCGCCATCTTCGCGCACGAAGCCAGTTGGCCTCGATGGGTGCAGAAGTACTGCGAAGAAGCCGAGTGGGTCAAGAGATAACGATGGCAACCAGCACCTTCCGAGTGTGCTACGAGGGGTCCCTGTGCAGGCAATTGGCGAGAACTCGATCGTACGAGGAATGATTCGGGTCGAGGCTGGTGAAGATCTGGTCTCTGCCCTCGAAAGTCTGGCGTTCGTGGCCGAATGGCGTGAAGCGCTGGTGACTGGGACGGGTTCCCTCGACCTGCTTGAACTCGAGGTGGGGACGGAGATTGTCTCCCTCGAGCGCGCGGAGGTGCTGTCGTTCAATGGCCACATCGTCCGTGGCGACGCTCGCACGGTGGCCCGTATCAACGTTCAGGTGCTGGCCGGCGGGCGCGTCTACGCGGGCCGCATCGTTCAGGCGCTGACCGGGCCGGGCTTGCTGGCGGTTGAGGCTGTGCTCGCCACGGCGGTGCGCGTGCCGGTCGTTGCGAAGGCGGCGCCTCCTGCGGCGGTTGAGCCCGTGCGAGCGCGCAAGCCAGAAGTTGCGGTCTCGGTGGCGCGCCCGTCGTCGCCAGGCTTTGCGGGCGCATTATCCTTCGGTCAAGTGCCGGTCGTGGTCCCCCGCGGCCGCGTGGATCCGTCCCTGGATCGGGCTGAGGACGAATACTGGATCGAGGTCGCCGCGGGTGATTGGCTTGACCATCCGCAACTCGGCCGGGGCGAAGTTGTTGGCGACGATGAGTCCGGCGGGATGCGCGTGCGGATTCAAAGCGGTCGCGTTTGCGTGCTGCGTCTCGACACGCTCGAAGTGGCGGCACCGGTGCAGGAGTCGGACGGCCGCCGCGTCTTTCGGGTTCTCGGTCCGAAGCGCCGTCGCTGAACGGCGTTCGGTTTTCGGGGCCTCTCAGCGTAGACCGCAGGCGTGCTTGCAGCGGTCGAGCGTCGCTCGGGCCGTGGCTCGTGCGCGAACAGCGGAATTGCGCAAGACTTCCTCCACGCGCTCGGGGTGCGCGAGCAACTCATCACGGCGGCCGCGTGCCGCCTCGAAATGCCGCTCGATGTGCGCGCCGAGAAGGAGCTTCGCGTGGCCGTACCCGAAGGCCGTCCCGTCGCGACTGCCAGTCCGGTAATGCTCCCTTATCCGCTCGAGCTCGTCCGCTGCCGCGAACAAGCGCAGCAGGGCGAACACGTTGCAGCGTTCGGCTTCGAGCGGCTGCCCGAGTTCGGTCGAGTCCGTCACGATGCCGCCGACGAGCTTCTTGAGCTTTTTCCCCGACTCGAAAAGCGGCAACGTGTTGCCATAGCTGCTGCTCATCTTGTGGCCGTCGGTACCCGTCACGTAGGGCGCATCCGACAGCCGGAACTCGGGGCGGTGCAGGAGCGAGTTCCCCTTTCCGTAGGTCTGATTGAAGTGCGTTGCCATGTCTTGAGTCATCTCGACATGCTGGATTTGGTCCTTACCGACCGGGACGAGCGTGGCGTCGTAGCTCAGGATGTCGGCGGCCATCAGCACCGGGTACGTGAAGAGCCCGACGGAAGCCGGTAAGCCGCGCCCGACTTTGTCCTTGTAGCTGTGCGCACGCTCGAGAAGGCCCATGCCGGTCACGGTCGCGAGTAGCCACGCCAGTTCGGTGACCTCCGGCACGTCGCTTTGTCGAAATAGCAGCGTTTTATCAGGGTCAAGGCCGAGGGCGAGGTAGGTGACGGCGAGTTCGTGAACGCTCTCTCGTAGGGCTTCTGCATCCTGGACGGTGGTGAGGGCGTGGTAGTCCGCGATGAAGTAGAAACACTCGCCGGGAAACCGATCTTGCAGCTCGAGGTGCTGGCGAATTGCACCGAAGTAGTTGCCTAGGTGCTTGACGCCCGAGGGTTGAACCCCTGACAGAACGCGCGTGCTCATGCGACGCACGATGACACAACCCGAGCGAGCACGCAGCGGCTGCGAGCGCGGTCCGTTGTGCTCGCAGTTGGAGCTCTGGCTCGGCCGGCCGGTTCGCGCAGCACACGTTCGCCGGGAGCATCACGACACGAGGCTCGTTTGCCTGCTATGCTAGGCGCCCCGATGCTCAAGTTTCGACGGCGCATGCGTGCGTGTTTCCCGGTGGCCTGCTTCCTTTTGGGAATGGCTCCGATTGGCACAGCGCGCGGCGTGGAGCGGGCAAATTGCGCCGTTGATGTGCGCGCGCCGGTTTGTGTGCGTGCCCTTGATCTCCACGACGAGGCGCAAGCTCTGTACGCTCAGGGCCGTTATCGCGACGCCATCGGGCGACTCGACGAGGCCGTCATGAGCGACCCCAATGGGGGCCAGCTTTATTTCAACCTTGGAAAAATACATGAGCTGCTCGGGGATCTCGAACCGGCGCTGCGCAATTATCGGCGAGCCCTCGACCTCGAAACAAACGTAAGCGAGCGCGAGCGACTGCAAGCGATGGTGAAGCGCTTGCAGGGCGCGCAGTCGGCGCACGATCGAGAAAGTGCCTCGGCGCTGCCGCCCCAGGGCTTGGCGCTGGCTCCGGTGCCCAGACTGGCGCATCGGCTGCGTCCATGGTTCTGGGCAAGTTCCGGCGCTGCCGTGGGATTCGGTGCCCTCGGCGGCGCGTTGGCCGGCTATGCGGCGGTGACCTCACCAGGTAGCGTGGCGAGTACGAACGCGGAGACGACAATCGATGCCTTGCAGGCTGCCGCCGAGCGGGCAAAGGCCAGTGCGGTGGCCGCCGATGTCTTCATGTCGCTGGCGTCGTTGTCGGCCTTGGCTAGCATTTCAATTGGGTTTTTGATGGCTGAGCCTGAAGCCGCGGACACGCTCATTGACCGGCCGGCGGGTGTACAGCGCGCCGCCGCCCTGTCTCTCGACGTCGGCGCGTCCTCACTCTCGCTGCGATGGCGCTTTCAATGAGCCGTTACCGAGTCTCGGCTCTCTTCGTTTCTATCGGGTGCGCGTCGGCCTGTTCGGTGCTGCTCGGCGAGCCGTTGGTACTCATTCACTGTGAGGCCGAGGACGGGTTCGGCGCGCCTTCGTGTCTGGAAGGCGACACCTGCGTCGCCGGGACGTGCCGTACCGTTGGGCGTCCTCCTTTGGCGGCTTGTGACACCGATGCGGACTGCCGCGTGCCGGCGGGGTGCGTCGAAACGTCGAGTTTCGTTCCAGGCGGTCAAAAGCAGTGCATTCTCACGTGCCGCTCATCCGAAGACTGCCTTTCGCCTTCTCAAGGGTTGGTCTGCCGGCCTCTCGAACTCGCTGCGACCGCGGTCTGTTGGCCGGCGGGTGCGTTGCCGCCGCGCGTGGCGCCTGGAACTGTTCCCGCGGGCGCGGCGTGCGTCTCGAGTGGCGAGTGTCGCAGCGGGCTGTGTCATGAAACCCGCTGCACGGACGTTTGCTCCCGCGATGAGGACTGTGCACAGTCCGGCACCGTGTGTCGCGTGGCGGCGACGCCTCTTGGAGCCAGCCCCGGGTGGACGTGTGCGCCGGGGTCGGCAGACAGCGCGCGAGCTGGCCGGTGCAAACTGGCGACAGACTGCCATTCCGGGGCGTGCTCGCTCACGATCGAAGGTCAAACCTATTGTGCGGCCTCGTGTTGCTCATCGCGCGAGTGTGGGCCGCTTCTATCTGGGGCGACCGGTGAGCCCACCTTGCAGCTCGCGTGCTCGAAGCTCAACGGTCTGCGGGCCTGTGCGCGCGTCGTTCCGGCCTCGGCTTCGGGCGTGGTGGGCCAAGCCTGCGCGTCGGATGACGAATGCCGTTCAGGCTCGTGTTTCGGCGAGGGGACCTCGCGTTACTGTTCGGATCTCTGCTGCGACGACGCGAGTTGTGGGGACGTGAAGCGTTTTGCCTGCCGGTCTATCGCCATCGGCGGTTCTTGGGCCTTGCGGTGTGTAGCCAAGTGACCCACCATGGGCTGATCGTCCCCTATGGCGCTTGGCGAAGCTGAATCGACACTTCAGACCCTGATGGGTTCCGTGTGCCCGCGTTGTCGCTACCAAGTTGACGCCGTGGTGGGGGGTAAGCTCGTTCGCTGTCCAAGGCACCCGAGCACCGTTTTGGTCTCGCATCAGGCGCTTGCCGAAGGCGATGGGGACCCATTCCTCGGGGCGGTCGTTGCCGGCCGTTTCGCCGTTCTGGAGCTCCTGGGGGCAGGCTCGATGGGCACCGTGTACCGCGCGCGCCAGGAAGCGATGGGGCGTGACGTTGCTTTGAAGATCGTGCGCGCTGAGCGGCTGATGGACAGCCAGGCGAAGACGCGGTTTCAACGCGAGGCTCACGCGATGAGCATGCTCGAGTCTCCTTACACCGTGACGGTGTTCGACTTTGGCGAAATTCACGCTGGCCTCGATGAACCGCGGGCACTTGACGGGTCGCTTTATCTCGCGATGGAGCTGCTGGACGGAGAGTCAATCGGCGACAGAATCCGGCGTCTCGGGCGCCTTGAAGTTGCCGAGGCGCTGATTATTTTGCGCCACGCTTTGGCGTCGCTCGCGGAAGCTCATGAAAAAGGCATCATTCACCGCGATTTGAAGCCGGATAATTTGATTGTGGTTCGCACGAACGCTGGCGAGCTGAAGGCCAAGGTCCTCGACTTCGGTATCGCGAAGCTCCTGACGACCGACGGCCGAGTCGATGTGCTCGAGACCCAGGCGGGGACCGTCTTTGGGACGCCGCGTTACATGTCACCGGAACAAGCGCAGGGAACAACCCTCGATGCGCGGAGCGATTTGTATGCGCTTGGAGTGATTCTCTACCACATGCTCGTCGGCTCCCCCCCGTTCGCCGACCAGGACGCCGTGGTCGTGATGGCGCATCACATCAAGAGCGTGCCCAAGCGGCCAACGGAGGTCGCGCTGGGGCTGCGGCTTCCGGTGGGCCTCGAGGAGTTGTTGATGCGCGTGCTGCACAAGGACCCGGCGCGGCGGCCACAATCGGCGTTTTTGTTCGCGGCGGAACTCGACCAAATCTCGCTGGGCGCGAGCGAACGCTCCGGAACGATGTCCGTGGTGGCGCACCTTTCGGCGCGACCACAGCGTGAACGTCGGCTCATGCTCGCAGGGATGGCGGCCGTCGCGATCGGAGGCCTCTTGGTGGCCGGCTATGGAATGCAGCGCTTCTTCGCAGCCGAGCGGCCGTCCTCGGTGGGACCCTCCGCTGCGCGGACGGTGGCCTCTGCGCCCATGTTCGCAGGCTCGCCCAGCGACGTTGCGCCTGAAGACTCGAGCGCCGCTGCCCTTCCGCTGCCTGAGCCGACCGCCAGTGCCTCGGCGGCACCGGCTATGTCGGTGAGTGTGCCTCATTTTGTTCCCGGAAAGGCGCCGCTGCCCTCCGTCGTCAAGAAGCGGACCTATACGAAGATCGATCGCTGAGAGGTCACGCTGTACGAACCGCGCTGCACCGTGTACTGTTCGCCACAATTCTAATGGATCCGGCGCAGTTCGAATCGCTGGTTGGGCGACTGGTTCGGAATCCTCATGATGCTGAGGCGCTCGCCGAAGCTCATCTGGCCGGCCAGGAGGACCCCACTCATTACGCTGCACTTTTGGAGCAAGTGGCGGGAGGAACGGCGGACCCGTTTTTCGCGGCGCATTGGTTCAACGAGGCTGCGATGGTTTGGCAGAGCCTCGGCGATGAGGCGCAGCGGGCGCGGCTCGCCGTGGCAGGGGTCGAGCGTGATCCGAGCAATGTCGCCGCGGTCAATGGCGTCGCCCAGCAGCACCGAGAAGCGGGTGACACGGCTTCGCTCGTCGCCTTGCTCGAGCGGATGAGCCAGGCGATTCGGCCACTGCTTCCCGAACAGCCTGAATTGGTGACGACGCTCCGGGCTGCCCACGAAGAACTCGCCAGCATTTATGCAGAGGGCCCGCTGGCGGACGCCGAGGCGGCGCTGCGGCATTGGGTGGCACTCGTCGAGGTGGACCCATCCCACGGATACGCGATCTATCAGGTCCGCGAGCATTACAAAGCGCGCGGTGAATGGGCGAAAGCCCTTCCGCTCTATGCGGCGGAACGAGCCCTTGGCGTGGAGCCGGAACGCGCCATCATGCTTGGCCGCGACGAACTCGAAGTTTGCCGCGCGGGCGGTGACCTCGCCGGCGTCTCGAGGGTGCTTCGTGAACTCGCTACGTTGTCGCCCGATGACACGGCGCTTGCGTACGAGCTTGCGTGCTCACATGTCGAGCGGCTCGGCGCGGGGTGGCACGTGGATGCGATCGACCGCCTCGAAACCTTGAACGCGATGCTTCAGCTCGCGGAAGCGTACGATGGCGAGCACGGCATGAGCTACGCCGTGTCTGCGCTGAAGGCCGCGCCAGGTGATGACCGGGCGATGCAGTTGTCGGATTATTATGCCGAATCGCTGGGCCGTTCCGCGGACCTCGCCGAGGTCTATCGGGCCTATTTGGTTGCGAGCCCGAGCGGCTACATGGCGGAGAAAGCTCGCGCAACCATGGCGGCACTCGAACTCCCCACGGAAAACAAATCGGCTCCGGTGTTGGCGGATCCGGTGGCGGCTCCGTTGGTAGCGGCTCCGTTGGTAGCGGCTCCGTTGGTAGCGGTTCCGTTGGTGGCGGCTCCGTTGGTGGCGGCTCTCGAAGGGGCCGCGGGGCTGCTCGAAGAGGCGAAGCGCGCCGCGGATACCAAACAGACTCTTCGGGCGCTGGACCTTTATCGGCGGGTTCTCGCCACGAGCCCGGCGCATCCGGAAGCGCTCGGCTACGTCGAAGATACGCTCCGACAGCAGCGTAAATTCGATGATCTTTGCGACGTGTTGATGGCCGCTGCCCGCGATCCGTCGCTCACGAGCGATACCCGTAAAGCCCAGCTCAACGATGTCGCCGCAATTTGTGAGAGCAAGCTCAAGAATCTCGATCGCGCCATCGAAGCCTGGAAGTTGATCGTTCAGATCGATCGGGGCGATAGGCAAGCGCGCGAACGTCTCGTCGGTTTGCTCGAAAAGCAGAAGCGCTTTGATGAACTTGCGCCGATGCTCGAACAACAAGCGATGAACGCGGAGGACGGCGACGAGAAAGTGGCCCTCGAGCGCCGCCTTGCTCAAGTTCACGAGCGCGAACGCAAGGACCTGCCCGCTGCTGCAGAGACGTGGCTTCGGATTGCGATGCTGACGGCTGGCGACGTTGAGCCGCTCGCCACGGCGATCGAACTTTACGAGCGCGCCGAACAATTCGAGCCAGCGCTTCAGGCCGTGGACGCGGCGTTCGCTCAGGCGACGACGAATGCGGACAGAGCGCGCTGGTTGCAGCGCTCGGCTGAGCTGCGGTTGAAGCTCGGCGATGCTGGCGGGGCAGGCGATAAATTTGTTGAGGCGGCTGAATTGATCGGGGATGACGCGCTCCGTTCGCTGGCCATCGACGCATTCCGGCAAGCAAATCGCTGGCTCGACGTGGCCCGGATGCTGGAGCGTCGAGCCGAAGGGTGCGAAGGCAAAGCGAAGGCCGCGCTCCTCGCTGAGGCCGTCGACGCTCACGACCAGGCGGGGGATCGTTTGACCGGGACGGCTCGTCTTCAGGAGGCCTCACTCCTCGATGCAGGCAACCACGCTTTCGCGATGAAGTTGGTCGCCCGCTTTGAAGCTGACGGTCGCGGGGAAGAACTCATTGCGTTCTTCTTGGCGCGAGCCGAGCGGCTCGACGAGAAGGCGGAGCGCGTGGAGCTGCGGCATCGAGCGGCAGCGACCCAGTTGAACTTCGGGGACGTCGCCGGTGCGCGTGCGACACTCCGTCTATTGCTCGTTGACGGCGATGACGTGCCGGCGCTGCAGTTGCTCTTTCAGCTGGCAGAGCAAGCGGAGGACCATGCCGATGCGGCGGCTCGTGGCGAGCGCATTGTCGCGCTGAGCACCGGAGGCGATCAACTCGCTTACGCGGTTCGCGTTGCGCAGATATTGGCCGACGGAGTTGGCGACCTTCCCGGGGCCGTCGCGATGTATCGACGAGTGCTCGAGGACTTCGAGCCGAACAATGCTTTCTCGCTCCATGCGGTCGCCGGACTCGAGGAGCGACTCGGGAACCATGCGGCCGCGGCTGACGCGCTCGAGAAACTCGTGGGGGTCGTCGAGGGGGAGGCGGACATGGCGGAGCGCCGCTTGGACCTCTGCCGGCGCTTGCTCGCGATGTTCGATGGACCCCTCTCCGACGAGCGCGGGGCGGTCCGAGTTTTAGAGACACTTTTCGCTGCCAATCCGAATGATTTATCTGCGGTTCGTCGTCTGGCTGCACTCTACGAGAAGCTCGAAGACTGGCCGAACGCGACCGCATCCCTCGCCAAACTCGTCGAAGCCGAAGGCGATGACGTCGAGGCCTCAGGTCTCGCGAGGAAACTTTCGAAGCTCTTGGCCGAGAAGCTTGCTCGCGGGGTCGAGGCGCTCGCGGTACTTGAAAGACTCGCCGATCGAGGGGACGACGAGTGCCGCGATGCGTATACCGAACTCGGTATTCTCCTCGGTTCGAAGCTCATTGTGGCGACGAAGCTCTGCGTATGGAACCAATCGAAGCAGGGGCCCCGTCGTGGTGCTGCGCTACGGAGGGCGTTCGAACTCTATCTCGACGAAGATCATAAGACCGAAGCTTGTGCTTTGGGCATGGAGCTCGTTCGCTCAAAGGAGGCTGACCGCGCCGTCGGCGCGAAGCTAGAGGAACTCGCGGTGGAGCTTCGTGACCTCGACACGCTGGCCCTGGCGCACAAAACAAAT
>CANMZR010000007.1 GCA_947502375.1 Polyangiaceae bacterium | reverse complement strand
CGGACGGTCGTTCCGCTCGGATTTGCGGTATTTTTCTGGTTTTTAGAGGGGCTTCGCCGCGTCTCCAAAAAAGCGAACGGCATCCTGATGAAGCTTTTCCGGCCCATCGCGCACCCGCGTGAGGCGTACCAAGTCAACTCGTCAACCTGGTACGGAACCTCCCTCGCCTTGCTCGGCCTGTTCTTTCCGTTGCCACTCTGCGCCGTCGCCATTGCGGTGGTCGCGTTTGCGGATCCGGCGGCTTCGCTCGTGGGGCGGCGCTACGGACGCACGAAGCTCGTCGGTCAACGCTCGCTCGAAGGCACAACGACCTTCGCCGTCGTGGGAACACTTGCGGGATTTGTGGCGTTGCGCGTTTGGCATCACGCTGAGTTTTCACCGCTCAGGGCCTTGGCTATCACCGCCGCCGCCGGCGTCGCGGCAGCCTTGGCAGAGCTCTTCAGCGACAAGCTCGATGACAACTTCTCCGTGCCGATGACGGCAGCGGTGGTCGGTTGCATCGCGCTCTGGCTCGTCTGAACTCACCCGCTCGCAGCTGCGCGAAAGGCTGCCCTTACGCGAAGGACCAGTGGTCCGCGTGCTGGTCTTTCACGGCCGCAACGATGCTGCGGGCTGCCGGTGTCGGTAGCCGCACAACGCTTGCCGGCTCATCCTTGACGGGCATCAAAGCTTCGATGCAAGCCCGCAAGCTTCGCGGCATCGCTTCCAGATCATAGCCGCCCTCGAGAAAAAACACGACGCGACCGTTCGCGTAGCGGTCGGCGATCTCGTGCACGATCTTCGTCATCTCGGCGTAGCCGTCCTCGGTCAGCTCCATGTTTGCCAGCGGGTCCGCGCGGTGGGCATCGAAGCCCGCGGACACGAGCACGAGGTTCGGGCGAAAGGCGGCTGCGATCGGCACGAGCAGCGAGCGGAGAATGTAAACGTAGTCGGCATCACCCCGACCCGCCGGGCAAGGGACGTTGATGGTGTAGCCGCGCCCTTCACCGCGTCCCGTTTCGTGAAGCGCGCCGGTATCTGGATAGAGCTGGGATTCGTGAATGCTCATGAAGAGCACGTCGCGCCGCTCCTCGAATAGATGCTGGGTGCCGTTGCCGTGGTGCACGTCCCAATCGAGAATGAGCACGCGCTCGCAGCCGAGCGTCGCTCGTGCGTGCTCGGCCGCGATGGCGATGTTGTTGAAGAGACAAAACCCCATCGCTGCGTCTGCTTCGGCGTGGTGCCCGGGCGGACGTACGAGCGCGAGCGCGAGGTTATTCCCGGCGACGAAAACAGCTTCGGTGGCCTGAATCGCAGCGCCCGCGGCAAGGTAAGCCGCAGCCACCGAGCCGGCCGAGAGGTGCGTGTCCGGATCGAGCGTGCAGACACGGCCACGCAACTCCGCGAGCCGAGCGACATAAGCCGGATGGTGAACACGCTCGAGCTCGGTCTGGGTCGCCTCGCGGGACTCGCTCCACTGAAGTCCCGGCAGGTCTTTCAGGGCGTCCACCGCGGCCCGAAGCCTGTCCGGAGAATCAGGATGCCCAGGACCAGGATCGTGCAGGGCCATGCCGTCCGAGTGCACCACCAACACTAGAAACCTCGATCAACCGGCACAAGAGTCGGCTTAGGAGTCGGCTCAGGAGTCGGCTGACCCGTCTTGCGCGGGCCCTCGCCAAGCGCACTCGGCGGCCACGTGCGATGGACCTTCTCCGGTCTCGTTCGAGGCGTGGCAGGCGCAGAGGTCGAGCTTACCGGGGCCGCGGACTCGGGCGGCGCGGCTACCGCTTCGGGAAGAGCCGAAGCCGCGGGGAGCACGCTCTCGTGCGTCGCGAGGGGAGCGACCACACCGGATGGTACCGCCGGCGCACTCGTCGAGAAAGCATCCCCACTGAGGTATGCCGACTGCGCATCGATCGGCAAAAACACGGACGGACCGCTCGTGCCTTGCGCGGGCGGACCATCGCCGCCGACGCGAATGAGCGCCGCCGCCGCGACGATACCGACGGCGAAGGCCCCACTCGCCACGACTGCAGCGCGCGTGTAGCTGCGCTTCGTCGGCAAGACGATGACGCTCTCGATACGCACCGCCGACGGGGTCTTGTGCCGTCGGCTCAGTGGCGGGTTCACCGGGGCGCTCCGGTCGTCCCAGGCGCCATCTTCAACGGCTTGGCCGGCGACGAGGCAGTCGGAAGAAGGCCGAGAAAACGGCCCGACATCCTCGGCCGCCGCCGGGTCGTTGGCGACGGCTTCGCGAAAAGCATCGGAGAGCTCTTTCGGGCTCTGAAAACGTTCAGCAGGCAACGCTGCGAGCGCCCGCTTCATCCAGCCATCGACGGCGGTCGGGAGGGTCCGCTGAACGTAACTCGGCGGCTCATAAAACCCGCGGGCGATGGCCACACAGAGCGCACCGAGCGTCGTACCTTGGAAGGGAACGTCACCGGTGAGAGCGTGGTACGCGACCACCCCGAGCGACCAGAGATCCGCTCGCTCGTCGACGTCCTTGCCGGACAAAATCTGCTCAGGGCTCATGTACGCCGGGGTTCCGACCATCGTTCCGGTGGTCGTCACGACGCTGCGGCTCGTCTTCTTCAGATGCTTCGCGATTCCGAAATCAAGCACTTTGACGAACAGCTCTTCGTCATCCTCGGAACGCACGATGAAGAGGTTGTCCGGCTTGATGTCCCGATGGATGATCCCAGTCGCATGGGCGCGCGTCAGCGCTTTCGCGACTTGGGCCACGATCTCCGCGACTTGCGCCATGGGCAGCACGCCGACTCGATCCAAACGCATGCCGAGGTCTTCGCCTTCGAGCAGCTCCATCACGATGTAAGGCGTACCATCCCCCATCTGTCCGTGGTCCAGCACTTGAACGACGTGAGGACTGCGGATCTTCGCGATGGCCGTCGCCTCGCGGTTGAAGCGCGCCACGAGCTCGGGCGCGTCATTCATCAGCTCGGGAGCGATGAACTTTACGGCGACTTCGATGCCCAGGGACAGGTGCTCAGCCACCCAGACACTGGCCATCCCTCCTTCGCCTAAAGGTCGTTTGAGGCGAATGTTCGGGGTGACGTGAACGCCGACTTCAAGATCCATGGCCAACCGCAGTATAACCATAGTAGGATAAACACCTACATTTTGTGCAATCGGCGCCTGAAGGTCGAGTTCCACAAACGAGGCCGGGCGCGAGACGACTTCCCGGTGAGAAAGTGCTGGCACATCATGAAAAACTTCAAGTTCGGCTGGGGCATGGGGCTCCTCACCTCGCTCGCTCTGGCCTCGGGGTTCGTGCTCATCCGGGGCTCTTTGGCCAGCCGGGAACGGGAGCGCCAGGGAGTCGCTCGCTGCGCTTCGCAATGCCGCATCGGGGGCCTTTGCGCCTTCGATAGAACACTGGCTACTTGTCAGCCTCGCAGCAGCGCGGATTGCGCGAATTCGGAGAGTTGCCGGAGCAGCGGCATCTGCAGCCTCGTCGCCGGGCACTGCGTCGCCACGAGCGACGAGGAGTGCCGCGCGGCCGAGCAATGCAAAGAAGCCGGACGCTGCAAATTCAGCGGAAACGAACTCATTTCGTGCATTCCAGGCAACGACGTGGACTGCCAATCGTCCTCGAACTGCCAACGGTTTGGGCGCTGCACCGTGAAGGACACGAAGTGCAACGTCACCTCGAACGAGGACTGCGCCCGCGCGGAGGCCTGTGTGAAAACTGGCCAGTGTTCGGTGCGAGCCCCCGAGCTCAAAGATCGCGGCGTCGGCTCGTGTGCCGCCCTGTCGAACGACGACTGCGCCAAGGGCGAGAGCTGCAAATCGCAAGGCTCTTGCACGGCCATCGATGGATATTGTCGCTGATCGCCCGTCGGCCCTAGCGAACCGGTGCTGGCGGCGCTATCGTGTCGCGGATGAAAAGGCTCCTCGCATTCACGGCCCTCACCCTCGTCGCCTCATTCGGCTGCGGCCCAGCCTCGGCCACCGGGGACACCGCCACGGGCGGCAGCTCGAGCGTCGCCACCGGGACCATGGCCACCGCGGGCGCCGGCGGAAGCACCTCGAACGGCGGCAGCAGCACCTCGACAGGAAGGCTCGATTGTCCGCCAGGCATGCTCTGCCTTGTCCCACCGGATTCCGGATTTCAGATAAAAACACTGGGTGAAGCCATCGAGCCAGGTCAGGACATCGAGTATTGCGAAGTGGTCGCACTCCCTGGAGGCCCGGAAGTTACCTATTACGTCGACGCCTTCCAGGTCGAGATGACGCAGTTCAGCCACCACCTCATCGTCCAGTCAGCCATCCCGGGAAGCGCGACCGAGAAAGCGATCTCGCCCGGGATGAAAACGACGTGCACCGGAGCCGACGTCTTCGGCGGCGAGATCGAAGGCGTGACCGGGAGCCAGCACCCGTACCACGAGGAGCAATACCCCGAAGGCGTTGGAAAGAAGTTTCAGGGCGGGCAGAAGTTGATCTTCGATTACCACTATTTCAACAGCTCGAACGCACCGGTGAAAGCCGGCGCCGCGCTGAACTTCCACACCGTGGATGCTTCGAAAGTAACGCGCGAGGCCCACGCGTTCGGCTTTTACAACCTGAACTTCGCCGTCCCACCGAACAGCAAACAGACCTTCACGAGCGAGTGCCGGTTCACCCAGGATGTCATCGTGTCGAAGCTCACGCGGCACACCCACCAGTGGGGAAAAGACTTCTCCACCGAGTTCGCCGGCGGCCCCAACTCAGGCCAGCACATCTGGACGACGCCGAACTACGAGGAGACGGAGCATTTCTTTCCGGAGCCACTCCTCATCAAGGACGGCGAAGGCTTCCGATTCAGCTGCGCGTTCGACAACACAACGCCGAAAACCCTCAAGTTTGGGCTGAAAGCGACCGACGAGATGTGCATCCTCTTCGGCACCTGGTACACGCCGAAAGTCGGTGGCCCCGAGACGAGTCAAGACTGCCTCGCCAAGTAGACTGCCTCGCCAAGTGACCCGCCTCGCAGCGCCCAAGCCCCTCGTTCCCCACGCCAACCTTGCCGCTGCCCCACCGGCGCGCACCCGGCCCCCGTCTTCGTCGGGTGGCGCCCCAACCGTTCTTCGAGTACCACCTGTGTCGCCATGACCGAAGCAGGGGCGCACTTCGTGCTGACGGATCCGACCGAGGCGCCCCGGTATCCGGACGGCGTGCTCTCGCGGTTTTGCAACCGCTCCCTCTACGAGCCACGCGACCAAGTGTTCGTGCGGCTCTCGATTGTGGTCGTGCTCGTCATGTCGGCTTCGATGACGGCACTTGGGTTCGCCCTGCGAACGAAGGCGGTACCGCCGCTGCTGGCAGTTGTCGTCTATCTTGCGGTCTGGGGTTGGTACTCGGCGCCGGTGATCTTGATGCTTCACAACACGATGCATCGGCCGTTCCTGCGCCGACCGAAGTGGCTGAACTTCATCCACCCCTACGTCATGTCTTTCTATTTCGGCATCCCGACGGGCTACGGGCAGCACCATCTCGGCATGCATCATGTCGAGGACAACATGCCGGAAGACCTGTCCTCGACGATGCGCTACCGGCGTGACAGTTTCCTGCATTTTCTGGTCTATTTCGGTCGTTTCTTCTTCTTCATCCTGGGGGAGTTGTCCGCCTACCTGCTGCGAAGACGCCGCCATCGAATGGCGCGCCGAGCCTTCATCGGCGAGGCTCTTCACCTCAGCATCGTAGCCACCGCGATCGCAATCGACTGGCGCTTCGGTGTGGTCGCCTTCGCCATCCCGACCGCGACGATCCGCTTTCTGATGATGGTCGGCAACTGGGGCCAGCACGCCTTCCTCAACCCGGCCCGGAAGAACGACGGCCTATCCAACTCGATCACCTGCATCAACAGCGGCTACAACCGGCGCGCGTTCAACGATGGCTACCACATTGGGCACCATTTGAAGGCGAACCGCCACTGGACGGAAATGCCGAAGGATCTGCTCGATCAGCGGGCCGCTTACATCGAGGCCGGTGCGCTCGTCTTCGAAGGAATCGATTTTTTCCTCGTATCGATCCTGCTCTGGACCGGGCAATGGAAACAGCTCGCGCGCCGTTTCGTTCGCCTCGACGGGAAGGCCAAGAGCGAGGCGGAGATCATCGCTCTCTTGAAGTCACGGGTCATGCCGCTGTCCGAATGGCCCGTCGTTTGATCGGAGACGCTCGCTGACATTCGGGGCATGAGTCGCAACCCGTGCAGAGGTGCCTTGTCGCGCCCTTCAAGCCAGGATTAACTGCGTCAAGAGATCATCGAGGAGTGCACGTGCGAACAGCCTTTCTTTTCACTTATGCAGGACTGCTGGCCGTGACGGTGAGCTGCGGCGTCGGCCTGGATACGGAGTCCGTCGCGCAAGTCGCCGAAGAGGCGACCGTTTGCGGCGTGGGCCCGACCGTTCCAGGGATCGATGTCTCCTACTACCAAGGAAAACCCGACTGGACGGCGGTAGCGAACTCCGGGATGCGGTTCGCTATCACCCGCATCAACGACGGGGACTTCATGGACCCTGAGTTCACGCGGAACTACAAGCTCATCCACGACGTGGGCATGGTGCGCGGCGCGTACCAGTTCTTCCGCAGCACGAAAGACGCTATCGCCTTCGCCGATCTCACGATCCAAAAGATCGGAAAACTCGGACCTGGGGACATGTCGCCGGTGCTCGACGTCGAGGCGACCAACAACGCGACGCCCGAGGAGATGACCGCAAAAATCACGACCTGGGTGGAGCACGTCGAAGAGATCACCGGACGAAAACCGATGATCTACACCGGAAAATATTTCTGGAACGACAACGTCAAGACGACCACTCTGAAAAACTATCCGATGTGGCACGCGCAGTACTCGAGCGTGAAGTGCCCGGACATCGCGGCCGCCTGGAGCAACTGGGCGATCTGGCAATACACCTCGAGCGGGATGACGCCGGGGATAAGCGGCAACGTCGATACCAATCGACTGAATGGCGACGAGCTTCGGCTGCAAGACATGGCCGCCAATGGCTATCGCGCGAGCATCGTTTCGTTGGACTACCCGAAATCACTCGAAGCCGGCCATCCCGGCACGGTCGAGCTCGTGCTGAAGAACGAAGGCGCGCGCACGTGGACCGAAAAGACGCACCTCGGCACGACCGAGAAACGCGATCACGAAAGCGCCCTCGCCGCTCCGACTTGGCTTTCGCCGACCCGCGTGCTCGCCATCGAAGGGGAGGTGAAGTCCGGCGCGACCGTCAAGCTCAGCTTCAGCATCATCGCGCCCGGTAAACCAGGACCACTGGTCGAGCATTTCAACCTCGTTGAAGAGGGGATTGCGTGGTTCAGCGAACTCGTACCGGGTGGTGGCCCGCTCGACACCGAACTCGCGCTCGTCATTGAGGTCACGCCGTCGATGAGCACCAGCGCAGGCACCGGCGGTGGCGGTGGCGGTGGCGGGGGTGATAGCGAAGCTTCGGCAGGCGGAGCCGTCGCGGCGGGCATTCCCGACCGCGGCGTCGCGGTAAGCGCGTCGTGTTCGTTGGGCAGCCCTCCTCGTGGAAGCGACGAATCGAACTCGAAGACGCATCACGCCGCGGGAATTCTCTTCTTCGCCCTTGCGTGGCTTCGCGCGAAGCGACACTCGAAGGCGAAGCCGCCCGAGGCTTGAGCACGCGGACCGAATTGCCCGTTTTTTGTGGGCTATTTGGTTCGCTGGCTATTTGGTTCGCTGGCTAGTTGGACCCTCGCCGAAAAGGCCCTAACCTTACGGGCTCTTGCAAATTGCCAACGCGGGGGACCCTCGCCCAAAAGCGTCGCGAGCGACGAATCCCTAGGAAGTGGCGAGCGATAGGCACTTCCTGTGCCTTCCGCGAACCCGCCCGACGGGATTTGGCGCGCAGCAGCTTTTCGGCGAGGGGCTATTTGGCCTTGAGGGAGTCGCAGTCCAGACCCCCGCCGACGACTCGAATCTTTCCGGCAAACGTCGCCCCTTTGGCGAACCGCTTCCAGGCATTCTCGTCGCCGAACTCGCAATCGTAAGCCTTGCCGTCCGCCGCATCGAAGCCGACCGTGTAGCGCTCAGTCTTCGCGGCTTCGCGCTCACAGCCGCGGCACGTACCGAGCCGCAAATCCAACTTCGGCCACGCTGGTGTGACGCCAAGCTGCCCGGTTTCTTTGGCGACGCTCACCTGTTTCCATTGATCGGCGCGGAAGCTGCACTGCTCCTTCGGCTCCGTGCATTGCTTCGTTTCTTTGAAGGTGCCGTCGCCCTTGTCGACACGCTTGGTCGTGCACGTAGGCGTGGGCGTCGACCGTGAGAGGATGCGCGCCCCCGAAGGCACCTCGCTGCAGCCAGCCGTTTTTTCGACCTCGTCAAAACGTTCCACCGCGATCTCGCGGCTCCACGATTGCCTGGCGACGGTAAGGACAGCCCCCTTCGTGAGGGTCACACGCACGACCAGGAACACAATGATGGCGAGGACGATGAGACCCAAGATGAGCGGCAGCTTGCTCTTTCGGGCCGGAGCTGGCGCCGCACCGCCACCGCCTTGCCACTCGCCGCCAGCACTTTGCTTTTGCTCACCCAGGTTCCCCACCTGCGTTGACCCACCCATGGGAGACCCGCAATTGCTGCAATTTTGGCAATTGCGGCTCATCGCGTGCCGGCAGGCCGGGCACGTCACGTCCGCGCCAACGAAGGGATGGTCCTCGACCGCGACCTTCGCGCTCTCCTCCGGGAAGTATCGCTTCGCAGGATTTTGCGGACCGCCACAGGTGGGGCAGAAACGCTGCGACAGCCCAAGCAGGTGCTTGACTCCACAGAACTCGCAGTCCCACTGCATCTCGTAAGTTTTTTCGACGGTCGACATACCGTTTGTTTCTACCAGTTTCCGCGGAGAGCGCGTTTCAATATTTTCCCGGTCGGACCTTTGGGTAGCGCCTCCACAAACCGCACCTCGCGCGGGCACTTGTAAGCTGCGAGACGCTCCTTGCAAAAGGCGACAAATTCGTGAGCCGCAGCTTGCGCACCGGGCTTCAAGGCGATGACCGCCACGACCACTTCACCGAGCGCCTCGTGGGGCACGCCGATGACCGCCGCTTCTCCGACCGCAGCGTGACGATAGAGCACCTCCTCGATCTCGCGCGGATAGACATTGTAGCCGCCCGAGAGGACCATGTCCTTCTTGCGATCGACGATGAAGTAATAGCCATCGTCATCGCGCGTGGCCACGTCACCCGTGCGAAACCACCCACCCTGAATCGCCTCGGCCGTCGCCACAGGGCGCTTGTAATAGCCCTTCATGACGTTGTGCCCTTTGATGTGGATCTCGCCGGGAACCGCAGGCTCGACGATCACCCGACCATCGTCCGCGACGAGCCGAAATTGCACACCCCAGATGGGTTGCCCAATGGAGCCCGGCTTCTTCACACGCTCGCGCGGATTCACGCTCGCGAGTGGAGAGGTCTCGCTCAGCCCGTACCCCTCGAGAATATTCGCTCCGTAGTTTTCGTCAAAACGGCGCATCACGTCCACCGGCATTGGAGCGCCCCCCGATGCGCAAATCTTCAACGAAGAAAGGTCGTAATGTGCCGCCTCCGAATGGTGGAGTAAGCCGAAGTACATCGTCGGTACCCCGGCGAAAAATGTCACCCGATGGCGCACGATGTTCTCGAACGCCGCTTTCACATCAAAGCGTGGAAGCAGGACGACCGTGCCCCCGCGAAGGAATGTTGCGTTCTGAATCACGGTCTGACCGAAGCTGTGAAAGAGTGGCAACACCGCGAGGGCCACCGACGTCTCGTCAACTGCGTGAACCCGCGCCGCCATGTCGGCGTTGAACATCAAATTGAAGTGTGTCAGCTCCGCACCCTTCGGTTGGCCAGTCGTCCCCGAAGTGTAGAGCAGCACCGCGGTGTCATCCGGCGCGGTATCGGGCAGCTCGTCCACGGGTGCCCCGCTCGCGACGAGAACGTCGAACGAATGGGCCCCCTCGTGCGAGCTCACAGCTCCCCCGGCGACGATTCTCAGACGGCACGCCGGGACCCGGGCCGGTCCGTCACCGAGTTGCTCGATAAGCTCGTGCCAAACGATGAGGGCCACCGAATCGGAATCCAGAAGATGATACGCAACCTCATCGGCCTTCAGCATCACGTTCAACGGGACGACAACGAGCCCGGCCAGATGGCACGCAAAATAAGCGACCGTGAACTCGGGCACATTGGGCAACAGCAAAGCGACGTGCTCACCCCGAGCCAGACCGAGTGCCGCGAGGCTCCCGGCGAGCCGGCGCGCCGCCGCATCGACCTCACGGTAGGCGAGGGTTCGCTCCCCGGCGATGAGGGCGGGCCTATCGGGGTACCGTCCCGCAGCTTCCCGAAGGACCGTCGCAAGATTGAGGCTCATTCGGGAACGCCAGGTCGATCACGCGCGGGAAACGCCCTGCAGCATCATGCCTGAGTCATTGCAAATAAGCATGTAGTTACATATCCTACTGCATCATGTTGCATCGAAGTTCAGGCTCGCTCGCAGTTCCTGGCTTCTTGGTGCTGCTCGGCGCCCTCGCCTGCGGCGCACCCAACAACGCGACCGCGCCGCTGCCCTCCGTGTCGAACACCGGAGGTGCAGGCGGCCAGGGACCGGGGCTCGGCGGGGCGGAGAACCTGGCGGTGAGCGACGTTGCAAGCGGCGCGGGTGGCGCACTCTCGACCGGTGTGGGCGGCGCACCGACGTACAGCATCGATGAGACCGTCGAGAGCTGGCACTCGCCCGCCACCAAGACGTCGGTCTACTTTTCTCCGGTCGATGACCTCGAGGAGCACGTCCTTACGGAACTCGGTAAGGCGACAAAGACGCTGCGCCTGGCGTTTTTCAACATTCGCCTCGATGCTGTGAAGAAACTCCTCGAAGCCAAAGTGAAAGCCGGCGTCGACGTTCAGGTGTTGCTCGACAAAAAACAGCAGGACCTATCGTACAACACGATGTACGCGGAGCTGAAAGCCTTGGGCGTACCGGTGAAGCTCGTCGAGAACAAGAGCGCCACCGAGGCCACACTGCACGACAAGTTCACGATCATCGACGGCGCTCGCGTCCTCATGGGCTCGGCAAACTATTCGTTCACAGCTCTCAACGTGAGCGATGAGACCCTGGTGGTGACGGAAAGCCAAGACCTAGCGGCGCGGTACCAGCTCGAGTTCGACGAGCTCGTCGCCGGCGGTAACGCAAAGAGCGCGCCGTATATGAACGAAGCCGTGCGAGTTTGGATGGGCCCCGAGGACAGTCTCTCCGCAAAGATCGTGACCGCGCTCGACAGCGCGAAGTTGACGGCCGTCGTCGCGATGTTCGCCCTGCAAACCAAAGAAGTCATCGATGCTTTGATTACGGCCAAACAGCGCGGGGTGAAGGTCGCGATTGTGCTCGACTCAGAGCAAGCCAATGACGTCGCAGCGCTTGCGGACGAGACGCTCAGCGCGGCCAAGGTTCCCGTTCTCTTGGCCCACAACACGGGCGGCAACCAAGCCGAGATGCACTCGAAATACCTCGTTGTGGACCACCAACTCGCCTTGGTCGGCTCGAACAACTGGACGAATCTCGGCGCGTTTTACAACGACGAGAACATGTTGTGGATCGACGACGCGCAGCTTGCCGCGCGACTCGAGGGCAACTTCGCGACGCTCTTGACGGCTTACAAATCCCCTGCGCCCGCCACCCTCGGCCTCACCGAAGGCCAGGTGCAGCTCACGCTGAACGTGGCCAATGTGACCCTGGATGCCGGCTTCGAGCTCCAGATTTTCGGCGAAAAAACCGGGCCTTTTGCGAAGCCCATCACGCTCATCAAGAACGAGGCGAAGCTGAAGGTACCCACCGGAACCCGCCTCGAATACAGCTTTCAGATTGTGCAAGGGGCAACCAAGGTTGCGATCGAGCTTGCGGGAAAGAAGCTGGCCCACGGGTTCACGGTGCCGTTTGCGCCGGGACCCTTCTTCGTCACCGACGCCTTTGTGAAGTGAGTGTGAAGACGGCTCGCAGCTTCGCACTCACGGCCTGCCTTGCCGGCTGCACGCCAGCCGAGGCTCCCGCGGACACGCCCCTGGCGGTCGACTGGGTCCCGTTCGACACCGACGAGCCTTGCGTCCGCGCGGAAGTCGCGTGCGCGGTCGGAAACTGCGCCGCGCGGCTCGCTAACCGCTGCGACACTGCGCGAACCTGCGAGCTCACCATGCAGTGCCTGTGTCAGGCCCTCACCGGTGAGAGCGGTGAAGCGCGTAACCGCGCGGGGGCAACCATTCCCGCGAGAAGCAGGGCCGGCATTCGCACCCACGCCATCTGCAGCGCGGGTGAGGTGGTCGCGACGCACGCCGAGTCGGTCCGCTGCCACTGACGGTGGCGTGCCAGGGGCGCCCCCTCAGCGGCACCCGGCATGTCGTAGAAATAGCAGCGAGCCTTCGTCGCTAAAGCATGGGCGTCTGAAGGCGACTCCAAGCAGCCTCGACGGCGCGCTCCACCATGGCACCGGCACTCGCGAGCATGCGCGTACGAACGCTCTGCCGCGTGCGAAAGTGCAATTCCACAATGTCAGCCTTCTCGCCCAGCTCCGCGAGCACGTCGTCACTCGTCGCCAGCCTATCGACAAGACCAAGCTCGTACCCGCGTAGTGCGTGCCAGTACTCACCCGTCGCCACGGCATCGACATCGAGCCGCGGGCGATAGCGCTGAACGAAGCCCTTGAAGAGCTCGTGCGTCTCGTCGAGTTGCTCCTGAAATTTCTGCCGCCCCTCGTCGGTATTGGCCCCAAAAAACGTGACCGTTCGCTTGTGCCGCCCGGCCGTCGCGGTCTCGTAATCGACCCCATGGCGTTGCAGGAGGCGATGCGCGTTGGGCACAGGCGCCGCGACCCCGATCGAGCCGACGATGGAAAACGGTGCGGCCACAATCTCATCGGCCACGCACGCCATCATGTAGCCCCCGCTCGCCGCGACCCGGTCCACGCAGACCGTGAGTGGCACCTTCCGCTCGCGGATGCGTGCGAGCTGCGACGCCGCGAGCCCATAGCTATGCGCCGCGCCGCCGGGGCTTTCGAGCCGGACGATGACGCGATCCGCGGGCTTCACGACGCTCAAAAGTGCCGTGATTTCCTCACGCAACTGCTCCACGGCGGAAGCCATCACATCACCCTTGAAATCGATCAAGTACACGTTTTTCTCGCGCGGCAGCTGAACCTTCTTTGCCTTGCGAAAGCGCTTCTGCTCCGCTTTCAAGTCCGCGGGGCTAAGCGATGCCTCGCGGAGGAGCTGCGCGGAAGCGTCGAGCCGTTCGTTCAGCAAACGCACCTCGAGCCGTCCCTCCGACCTCGCGTCCCTGCGACCCCGAAGCGCCTGGACGAAGACGACGACGCAGGCCGCGAAAGTCACGAACACAATCGCGGATCGAGCGGCAAAACCCAGCGTCTCAAAGAGGATGCTCATAGGTGAGCGTTAGCACAGCCTGCTTGCCACTGCGGCACTCCTGAACCATGCTCCCGGTCGGTCGAACGATGCCACGAGCCGCTGACGATAGTGCCTTACGCGGCAGCATGCTGGCATGGCCCGTCCTCGCGACGCTCGCCGCCGAAGCCGTGATGGGCGGCTGCTCGGGGCCTGCCAAAAGCCCCGAGCGGGACTGGCCGACAACATCCGGTACGGCCGGCAATGCGAGGGTGGTTTTCCCCGCGCCAAGCGCCATGAGCGCAAGGGTGGCTTCGGGGACACCGGTTGAGACCCAGGCGGCGCTCACGGTGCCGCTCCCCGAGGGCCGAGCCGGAACGGACGAGAGCCTCATCGAAGAGGGGGAGCTCGTGCGCGGACGTTCGACTGTGCAAGTGAACGCGCCCATCGACAAGGCCCGCGCGAAGGTGCTCGAGTTCAATCACTACGTCGAGTTCATGCCGTTTTATCGGGGTTCGCGCGTGCTCGACCAAACGCCGGAGCGCACCAAGGTGTTCATGCAGGTCGCAGCGCTCGGTGGGCTCGTCAAGATGGACGCGCAAGTGTGGTTCTTGAGACGCGGTGCGCAGGTGGACGGCTGGGAAACGTACGCCAGCGAGTTCGATAGCGGCAATGTGAACTCATTCAAAGCAACCTGGCGACTGCGGGAACTCGACCCCAGCCACACGTGGCTGTCGCTCGAAGTCTTCCTCGCACCAAAGCTGCCGCTGCCAACGTCGGTCTTGAACGACGAAAACCGAAAGGGCGCGCGGGATGGTGTGACGGCCATGCGCGCGCGAATTGAAACACCGTGATCGATCTCGTCCAACTCGAAAAATCCTACGGCGACCGCACCCTTTTTGGCGAGGTGAACCTCAAGCTGCAGGCCGGCTCGAGGTACGGCCTGGTCGGCGCGAACGGTTCGGGAAAAAGCACGCTCCTCGCAATTCTCGCGAAGCAAGACTCGCCGAGCTCGGGCGAGGTTTCCATCGCGGCGAGCGCGCGCATCGGGCTGCTCGAACAGGACCGTTTTCTGACGGACTCGCAGCGGATCATCGACGTCGCAATGATGGGAGATGGCGACGTATGGAAAGACCTGCGGGAACAAGAACGCCTGATCAGCATGGGTTCGGCACCGGACACGTTGTTCGCGGTCGTTGGCCCGACCGAGGACACAGCGACGGTCATTCTCGACCCGGCCTCACACGCTCAGGAGATAGCCGATCTCGAGGAGCGAATTCGCGCGTGCGACGGCTACACTCTGAAAGCCCGGGCCGGTGCGGTCCTTGAAGGACTCGGGATCCCGGCTCCGATTCATGACCTCGCGCTCTCGTCGCTTTCAGGCGGCTTCAAGCTCCGGGTGCTCCTCGCGCAAACCTTGATAGGTCGCCCCGACCTGTTGCTGCTCGACGAGCCAACCAACCATCTCGATATTCTCACGATCCGCTGGCTCGAAAAGTTTCTCTCGGCTTACACGGGCTGTGCCGTCGTCATCTCCCACGACCATCGATTTCTCGACAACATCGCGACGCACATTCTGGACGTCGATTACGAAACGGTGACGCTTTACCACGGTAATTACCGGCGATTTGTCGAGGAAAAAGTAGCCACGTTCGAAAGAATGGAGGCCCAGGCGGGGCGCCAGCAACAGATCATTCAAGAGAAAAAAGCCTTCATCGAGCGCTTCCGCTCGAAAGCCACCAAAGCCAGGCAAGCTCAGAGCCGCGCGAAGCAAGTCGAGCGCCTCGAAAAAGAGCAGATCGCACCGCCGCACTCGTCGCGTCGCTCGCCAAACTTTCGCTTCGAGCTGCGACGGCCGAGCGGTCAAGACGTGCTCACCGTGAAAAACGTGAGCAAATCGTACGGTGAGAAGCAGGTCCTCACGAACGTGTCGCTGGCGATTCGACGCGGCGAGCGGGTCGCGGTCATCGGCGCAAACGGCTTGGGGAAATCCACCCTGCTCAAGGTGGCCGTCGGACAGCTCGTGCCCGATGCCGGCGCGACGACCTGGGGTTACGAAGCGCAGCGCGGGTACTTCGCACAGGATCACGCGGAGCTCTTTGACGATCCTGCGACCACCGTGCTCGACTTTCTCTGGCGAACCTGCACGTCCGAGGCGACCAGCTTCGTTCGCGGGCAACTTGGGCGCATGCTCTTCACCGGCGACGACGTCGAGAAGAAGATAGCGTCGCTCTCAGGCGGTGAAGCCGCCCGGTTGATCTTCGCAAAGCTCATCGTCGAGCAGCCGAATGTGCTCATCCTCGACGAGCCCACGAACCATCTCGACCTCGAGGCGATACAGGGCCTCGTCAGCGCGCTCGAAACCTTCCAAGGCACGCTGATATTCGTGTCCCACGATCGATGGTTCGTCTCGAAACTCGCGACGCGGATTGTCGAAGTCACCGCGAACGGGCTCCAGGATTTCGTGGGCAGCTACGATGAATACCTCGCAGAGCGAAACGACGACCACCTCGACTCGGACGCGGTCGCGCTGCGTGCGCGAAAACAACGCTCGGAAGACCGGACGGACAAGCCGGCCGTGACTGGAAACGATTGGCAGGAGCACAAGCGTCGGCGCAGCGAATACCAGAAGCTACTCGGCCGCCGTGAGCGCGTCACGAACGCCATCGACGCCACGGAAAAGCGCGTCGGGGAAATCCGCGCTGCCTATTGCGAGCCCCGGTTTTTCGAAGAAACGCCAGCGGCGCGCGTGGCCGAATTGCATGGCGACGAGCTCAAGCTCGGCCACGAACTCAATGTTCTCATGAACGACTGGGAGCAGCTCGAACTCGAGCTTGGCGGATACGCGGATGTCGAGACTTCGACCCCGCGCTGAGTGAAGGCGCCCTTAGCGCGATGAGCCGGCCTTCACGTAACAATGGATGGTCTCGGCCGCGCCCGTACTTGGCCGCCCCAGAGCTGCTCCCGGCGCATTCGGAGGATGCGTTCGCTGCAACTCCGAGAGCGCAGGCACGGTCTTCGAAAACTCGTCGTTGCGGTCCGTTACCCATTTGAAGGAATCCGCGTGCAAGCTCCACAGGCGCGTCATGAGTTGGGCATCGCGCTCAAGGACCTTCGCCGCGAGTCGATGCTCGGCCTCGCCGTCACGAATCGAAGCGACACCGCGCGCACTCACCGCCGCCGCGAGCCAAGGGGCTCGAACCGCCACGAGCCGTTCGATCACGTCATCCGCCGGCTCTTCCAGCAGTGCCGCCTCGGTCAACGTCAACGCCTGTGTGAGTGCCTCGACGACACTTGCCACGCGGACTGCAGATGCGCTGTCGCCCATGACCGCTCAGCGGCTCCGAATCGGCGCCAACGTGGCTTCACCGGAATGGACCTGACGAACCGCTTCGCGGAATGCGTCGCGCAAGGGCTCAAGAATGCGAATCACTTCCCTGACCATTTCCGGGTCTTGATGAATGTTCGCCTGAACGATATGGCTCATGCAAAACATGTAAACGCCTTCGAGGTTCGTGCAGAGATCGGGGTAAACTTCGTGCTTTAACGAAGTCGTGAACTCACTGATGACCGCATAAGCTCGGTCGAGTCGCTCGCCCGAACGGGGACGGTCTCCTGCCTCGAGCGCAACCACGGCCTCATTCAAGAAGCGAAAGCAGCCATCGTAGAGCATCATCAAGAGCTCGCCAGGCGTGCTCGTCTTGACCTGTACGGACTTGTATCGCTGGACAGCTGAATTGAACATGAAGGTCTTGGAAGCAGTAAAAAGGTTGAGAACCGCGGCGGGGAGACGGGAAGCAAGCTTAACTATCAAACGAATCCGGCGAGCTGCTTTCCCTGAAATTGGATTTTGCTGATCGTCGTTTCGAGGGCCGTGAACTTTTTTCGCAAGCCAGCCTCGTATTGATCGAGGCGGTCCTGGAGATTTTCGTAGTTTTTAGCGAGCGCCGTGATCTGTTTATCGAACTGCGTGATGCGGAGCGGGAAGGTGGCGTTTGAGCCTTGCGTAAGCCGGTCGATGACCGTCGACATCACCGACATCGCGCCCTTCGTGTTCGTCGCGGAGTCACCGAGGAAAAGCTTGGCGACCGCCTCGGGGTCGGCTTCCAGCGCGGCTGCGAGTTTGGTTTTATCGAGTGACAGTGTGCCGTCCTGGCTGAGCTTCACTCCGACGCTCGCGAGCTGGTTGTATTTTCCAGTAAGCCCTGGAATCGTGCTGGAAACGGTGGTCCCAAGGAGATTCAAGCCGCTGCGCACCGCCGAGTCGCCCGAGAGTTCCTTCGTGGAAGCCTTGATCGATCCCCAGCCGGCGGCGAGGTGACCGGCAGAGATCGCGTTGTTGTAAGCACTGACGAAAGACTGAATTTTCGAGGCTTGCGCATCGGCGTCGGATTTCACAACCAGCGTCGTCGGTGTGGCGCTCACCGACTTCGCCGTGAGCGTGACGCCGTCGAGCACATCGGTGAACTGATTCGTCGCGCGCTCGATGGTGAACTGACCATCGAGCACAATCCGGGAATCGCTGGCGTTCTGGTAAGTCGTCATCCCGAGTGTCAAGCCATTCGCCTCCGCGAACGTAACTTCGTTCGCAGCTCCGGTGTTCTTTCCCGCTACGACCAAAAAGGCGCTCGCGCCCGTCTTCACCACCGAAGCACTCACGGCCGCTCCGCTCGCGTTGATCTTGCTGGCGATGCCCGCGAGCGAATCGGTCGCGTCAACGAGGATGTCCGACTGGGTCCCCCCGATGGTGATGCTGAGGGTGCCCGCCTGCGCAAGTGCGGTCGTGCCGCTTGCAAATGCGGCTGACTTTGCGCGGGTTTCGCGGGAGAGAGCCTGTACCTCGATCGAATAACTTCCCGGCTTCGCGGCTCCGGTCGCGACCGCGACGGCCACTTTCTCATCGCTGCTCGTGAGCGAATAAGAGGCGAAAGCCGTGAGCGAGTTCAGAGCCTCAGCGGCGGTCTTGACGCCGGAGAAAGAGTTCAAGACACCCGAGAGCGCGCCCTTGGCGGAGGTGAGGGCCTGCTGCTTCGAGGCGTTGCGGTTCAACGGAGCGCGCTCCACCGCCATCAGTCCGGTGACCAACGCATTCGTGTCGATGCCAGAGGCAAGGCCACCAAATGAAATTGCGGAATTCGTCGCCATGATTAGCTCCAATCAACCGTCGGTGTGCCGCTGGAGAAACCGCATCGACTCAGCGAGCCAATTCGAAACGGTTCGTAAGCCAAGAACGGCTCGAGTGACCAAGGACTTGAGGAAAATAGCGTCATGCTGCGGGCTCCGGCCGTTCCGGCGAACGACTGGGGTCGCCGTCAATCGGTTGAGCGATGCGCGCCGTGAGGGAATTCATAGCCCCAACGACCCGAGCGACTTCGAGCGAGGTCGGGAGCGTTCCACCCGTGAAGCCATCGAGTCGCAAACTCTCCGCCGCGAGCTCACGCCCGTACAGATAGCTGCCACCTGCGGGGGCTGAGCGCGGGCCGAGGAACATCGACGACCCGCCCGGCGAATCGAGCTGGGCGGTCGGACGATGGGTAGGCGCGCTGGCAAGAAGGCCCCGGAGCCCACCGACGCCCGCATGCAGATTCCCCTCGAGGGCGCGCGTGTACGCCGCGAGGTCTGCGGTAAAATATCCCGATTGCTTGAGCGAGGCGGCGAATTGCGAAACGTCCCCGGCTTTCGCCTCACGGAGGGCCCCCGGGAAGCGTTCCCGCAGCAGCTTCAGGTAATCTGCCGCACCTTCGTCGGCACTCGAATACGCTCGAAAGCCATCGACGAGCTTCTTGGTCTGGCCATCAAAGACCTCCGTGGTTTGGTAGCGCGCGGAAAGCCCACTCGGCCCGGCGCCCTTGATACCACCGAAGTTGAAGTTGAACATCCGGTCACCGCGCGCCGTTTCGTGGGCGACATGAGCTGCCAGAATATCCAGCGTTTTATTTGGGATCGTCTCACCGGTGGAGCGACGGTACGCGACCGCGAGCGAATGGCGGATCCCTCCGAGGCTCATCGGTGTTCGACGGGACGCGACCTCGGTGACCTCGCCGTTCGTGCGGTTCGGTTCCGCTGCCCTGAAGCGTTCAGCTCCCGATGGCGCACCGGCAGGGCGAATCGTCGGAATGACGACCGGAGCAATCTGCACGGGCGAGACGTAGGCCACGGCCGATGCCGGTTGCAAGGTTCGGACCCACCGCGCCGAGGCCTAAGTGTGCGGCGTTTCCGCGAGCTTTCCGAAAAGCGTCGGAAGTTTGACGCTTCGGCCGTCAAGGCGACGTCAAGCAGCGGGCAGGCGCTGCCACCCACTTGACGGTGCCAGTTTTTTGGTACCGAGGAGTCATTCATGTGACAATGCGTTCAGTTCGGCAGGCCCTTCAACGCCGCACGAACCTGTACGGATGAACTGTTTAGAATTGCAAAACCAAGTAAGTTCAAAGACTTACGTTTGCCCGTCGGCGTCCAGGATTTCGCCAAGAAAAACTCGTTTGGAAGGCTCCAAGCCACGTTCTGGCGAGGTCCGCAGGCTCGTACAGGGTGCCGAATAATTGGCACCCAACTTGCTTAAGCTCTGTGTCTCATGAATTGGGCCTTCCGTTCGTTGTCTTATGAATTGGGCCGCTCCTGTGGGCTCTCGCTCCGCCCGAGCAATCCACCGTTGACACGAGTGCCTCCGACTCCGTAGCGTTTGAAGTCTGGGCCGTTACCGTTTTCACCGCCGCCGAAGCCGATACCAGAAAGGTTGCCACCGATGATGCACGACGACATTGAGCTCGCGCCACGCCAGGAACAGCTCACGATGCGGCCGACTTCGCGCGGAAAGATCGTAGGCAAAAGCCTCAAGCTTCGCGCCGTGATGGACACCGTTGATCGCATTGCAAAATCAAATTGCAACGTGCTCATCACCGGCGAGAGTGGAACCGGCAAGGAGAGCACCGTCGCCGCCATCCATGACGCGAGCAAACGGAGCGACAAGACGCTCGTCACCGTCAACTGCGGCGCACTCCCGGAAGCCCTCATGGAGAGCGAGCTTTTCGGACACGCTCGCGGCGCCTTCACCGGTGCCCACGTGACCCGTCAAGGTCGGGTGGCGCAGGCCGAAGGCGGGACGCTGTTCCTCGATGAAATTGGTGAGCTGCCGATGGCCCTTCAGGCGAAACTTCTGCGGCTTATCCAGCAGCGCGAGTACACGCCGGTCGGAGACAATCGGACGATCAAGTGCGACATCCGCATCATCGCCGCGACGAACCGCAAGCTCGCCGACGAAGTTGCCCGTGGAACGTTCCGCGAGGATCTTTACTACCGCTTGAACGTGATCGAACTGGGCTTGCCCGCGCTCCGCGAGCGTCCGGAAGACATCGTCGTCCTCGTCGAACATTTCTACCGGGAGTCACTCGCGATGTCGGGGCGCAACGACATCGAAGGGTTCGATACCGATGCGATCGAGGCGATGCTCGAGCACGATTGGCCGGGCAACATTCGTGAGCTCGAGAACGTGATTCAGCGCGCCGTGCTTCTGGCACCGGGGCCTGTGATTCGTCGGCAAGACATCCCAGCCAATCTCCAGGGCCCACGGAGCGCAGGCTCCTCGACGATGCCGGCCCAGCTCCCGGACGAGGGCATCAACCTGCGTGAAGTGATTGAAGAGTTTGAGAGCTCACTCGTTCGGCAGGCACTCGAACGCACCAAGTGGAACAAGAACCAGGCCGCGAAGCTGCTCGGAATGAACCGCACGACGCTGGTCGAGATGGTCAAGCGCAAGCGCATTGGCTGAACGAGCTTGCGGCTGAACGAGCTTGGGGCTGAACGAGTTTCGTTTCGCGTCGAAGACAACCTCAGTTCACGGTCTCCCGCCGACACTCGGCACCGGTGCGGGCGGCGCGCGGTCGAGACTCGGCAAGCAGCGTTTCGATGAGAGGCCCGAGCGTCCGAAAACCCGAGCTTCGTTCAACGAGCCGAACCGCACCGAGCGACAGCGCCGCATGGACATAATCCTTGTCAGCCGCGTCGCCGAGGACGAGCACGGGCACCGGTCGGGTGAGCGGCTGGCGAGCGAGTGCGGCCAGGGTCGCTAGCGCCAGGGGCTGCTCGATGGCGAGCACCACGACGTCGGGCTCGACGGCCAAGACAAACGAGACCCAGGCCGCCGGCTCCGTGAGGCAGTCCTTGAAAAGCGAAAGCCAACTTTCATGGCCGGACGCTGACTGAACGTCGCAGCCGTCGGCACGCAGTGTTTGGGCGAGAGCGTAACGCCGCGTCCGATCGTCATCGATCAAGAGAACGCGAGCCGCTTTCGAGTTGAGGCGCTTCGTGGTGGCAAAAAACGGCATCATCCAATCTCTCTCCCCTCTTTGGCTCATACGGTCGCAGGGGGTCGACACTTGAATTCCGCGATGGTTGACCCAAGAGCGGAGCCAGGCGAGCCTTCGTCCGCTTCCGTGAAGTCTGATGAACAGCTGATGGTGGAGTATTGCGCCGGCCAGAGCACCTCGTTCGACGAGCTTTTCACGCGCTACGTTCCGCAGCTTTTGCGAGTCATGCGCCGACGCCTGGGCAACGATGCCGACGCGAGCGAAGTGGTCCAACAGACGTTTCTCCAGCTGCATCGCGCCCGAAATGACTTCGATGTCGGACGGAAGTTGCGGCCTTGGTTGATGACGATCGCTTACAATCTTCAGCGAGAGATGCATCGCGTACGAGCGCGCCGCCCCGAAGGGCCCATCGAGGTTGAGATCGCCGCACCGTCCTCGCAACGGACACCCGCGGAAAAGTCGATGCAGGCGGCGCGGCTTCGAGCAGCCGTGCAAGCTCTGCCGCACGGCCAGCGGGAAGTGATCGAGCTGCATTGGTTTCAAGAGCTTCCGTTTCCAGACGTGGCGGACGCGCTCGGGTTGACCCTGAGTGCCGTGAAGGTGCGCGCTCACCGCGGCTACAAAGCCTTGCGAGTGGCACTTGAGGAGGATTCCATTGCCGGCAACGCAGCCTGAGCGTGTGAGCCCAGAGGTCGTTCGGGAGCTCGCGTTGGACATCGCGTTCCTTCGAAGGCTGACGGACGAAAGTGCCCGCGTCGCTCCGCTCGAGGACGCGCTGTCCGTGGAGTCTATCGCCCCCGGCGAGACGGTCGCAGTCGAGGACGCAACGTTGCGAGCAGCCGTAAGGCAGCTCTTGGTGAGGGAGCAATCGCTCCACGGCCGCTGGCGGGCCTTCAACACAAGGACTCGGACCGCGGCCGTGCTGGCCCTTGGGGTCACGCTCACCCTGGCCTTCGCTTGGGCCTATCCGAGTAGCACCCTTTCCTCAACGCCCATCAGCCTCGCCGCGACACTGATGGCCTCGTTCATCGGGATGGCGGCTATCACAACCGATGCCATGAGGCCCTTGTCGCACCCAGCACCGAGTCGCCGTAAGCTCCGCTTCGCCTTCGCGCTCGCGCTTGGCATTCCGCTCGTGGTTTCATTCTTACCGCATCCCTCAGCGGGGCTCCCAGCCGGCGAAGGAGGGGCCTTCTTCGCGAACATCGGCGCCTGCCTGGCGGTCGGTGGTGGTGTCGCAATGCCAGTCCTTTTGCTCGCCCTCGCTTCGCTGCACCGTTTGGGTCGAGGGCAACCTCGCTCACTGCTTGCGGCCGCGAGTGCCGGGCTGGTCGCGAACACGGTGCTCGTCGTACACTGCCCTATCTTGAGCACCCCGCATCAGCTCATTGGGCATGTCGGCTTGCTTCCCCTCTTGCTCACGGGGATCCTCGCCTGGCAATCCCTCTCGGACAACCCTGAGCGCGAGACGCAGCAGGTGCAGCGGTGACACGCACAGTGGGAGACCAATTTTATCACGTGACGATGGCGCCGCTGGCGATGGCCGGCAACTGCCTGCGTCGCGGAGACGTGCGGCAGGGCCTACAGGAGCTTTCGGGGGAGAGCTTGGTCGGCTCGATGCAGCGCGCCATCGATGCCGTTGCGGCAAATGTCGGCCTGCGCGCCGGGGCTATCGAGCGGCTTCTTCCTACCGAGGAGATCGACAATTTGCTCGAAAGCGTCGCTCGCTGCCAAGCCGACGCCGCCGAACAATGGCAGCTGCACATGGCTCATGCGGGCGGGCTGCTCGAGGCGATAGCAAAACTCACGTCCGACGGCCGCTCCCCCGAGACCGGCATGTGCCTCATGCGCATTGCGACCAAGATGAAGCTGGAGAAAGCCCTCGCGACTCCGCTACGTGAGCTCGCCGGGCACATCGAGAATTGGGAAGAGTTGCTCGGCCGCATTCGCCGCCTGTTGGACGACGGCAAGGAGCTGGCCGAAGCGCGACGACGACGACGCGTGGTACGGCTTGGACTGCTTGCGGCAGTTGGCGTCGCCGGGATCGCCGTCGGCGCCGTTGCCCTGACCGTGCTGGGCGCGCGCCGGCGCATCGACAAGAGCCTGACGGACATGAACCCTTGCGAGGTCGAACTCATGCGGGCAGCAGACGTGTCGATGGCAAGCGCAAAGCAAAAGGCTGCGGTCCAGTCTGCGCGCAGCGCGTGCCGTGAAAACCGGGAGTCTGCACGCCTCTTGGAAGAGAAAAAGCAGGCGGAGGCCAAACGGCAACGTCGCGAGCGCGAAGCCGTGCAAGAGCGTGAAGCACGATGCGTCGAGCTTGCCGCGCGGGTGACAAAACCATCGGCGACGCCGCTTTCGTCGGAGCTGACCGAAGTTTTCAGCAACGATCTCCGCCTGCTGACAAGGCTCGCAGCGGGGCAACTCTCCAATTCCGATGTCGCGAGCGACGTCGCGTCCCTGCCGTGCTTGACCGGCCCACCGGGCGACGCGATCGCAGGAGCATTCGCAGCGGCACTCGTACAGAGCGTCGAGTCATGGGCCCCCACGCACGCGCCGTCGCCGAGTGCGCTCCTGTTGGTGCAACGCGGCAAGGCCTCCGTAGGGCGTGTTGCCGGGCAGAATTTAATTCCGCCTATCGAAAAAACGGCCCTCAATGCGCTGGTGACTGGCGACGCCGGACTCACTAAAAAAGCCATAAAATGCTGCGAATTACTGACGTCGGTCGGTGTAACGCCGCACCTCTACTGCAACGCGGTGATGGGCAAGCTCTACCGGTAGAGCACGCCATGGCGGCTCTGCGAAAGGCCGCTACGAACCGAAAGGCGGCTGCACGAAAAGCCGCTACGAACAGAGCACGCGGACGACCTCTAGACCGATAAGCGTCGTCTCGCCGAGCACGACCTCGCGCCATTCAAGGCGCACGCCGGCCCATACGAACGGCGCCTGCTCGCGCAGCATTCGAGCGTAAAGCTCGCTCGCCCGGGTCATCGGACAGCCCAACGCTTCTCTCAGAAACGTGAGCATCACGGCCGTCCCGTAGTCGGCCTGCGTCGACACCCCGCTCAGGGCGACGACGGTGACTTCAAAGGCGTCGTCCCGGCTCGCCGAAGCTTTGGCGGGATCGGGCAAGAGAGCGAGCATGCGTTCGATTCGGTCGCCGCTGAAGGTGAGCCAAACCTCGAAAAGCGGAGCGCGATACCGTGTGAACGTGGCCTCGCCGTCCTCGATGTGACCGGCTCGCTTCAGTTGCCCGCGCCTTAGCAAAGTCGAGCGTTCAAACTCGACTTCACCCTGACCGATGAGACGATGGGTCTCGAGGTCGCCCAGGGCAGCCTTCAAAACCTCGAGATTCTGTGCGATCCGCGTGCTCGTTCGGTCCAGCCGTTGCGCCGCTTCGAGCTGAGTCGCCGCCTCCGCCAACTCCCCCATGGTCGCCATCGAGTCGGCCAACGTGCAGCGCGCATCCACCGAGTTCGGGTCGAGTTCCACCGCGCGTCGATAATGAACGAGTGCGCGTGCCGCATCTTTGCGAGCGTCCGCAACGAGGCCGCGAAGGAAGGGCACTTTCGGATCGGTGGGCTCGAGGGTCGACGCCATGGCCAACGATTGCTCCGCTTTATCGAGGAGCCCCTTGTCCAGAAAAATCACTCCGAGCTGCCGGTGTGCTCGGACGTCATGAGGGGCCAGCCGGCGGGCTTGAATCAACTGAAACGCTGCGGCGTCGAGCTTGCGCAAACGACCGAGGACATCAGCCAAAAGAAGCCGCCCCTCGACATCATCGCCATTCAACGCGACCGACTTCACGAGCGCGGATTCCGCCTCCGGAAGATGTCCGATGGTGAGGTAAACGACACCCAACCTCAACCACGCCAGTTCGTCCAAAGGCTCCGCGGCCAGCTGCCGCTCGAGGTCTTCGAGCACGCCAGCACTGTCGCCCTCCGCTAGTCGCTGGACCGGATCGCGCACGTCGGTCGAGACAATGGGCAGGCTTCTTCTGGACTCGATCATGCCGATGTTCCTAAGGCCGGAACACGCGAAACCTTAGTGAGATTCGTGCGTGCGCGTGACGCCCGGGTGACCCGAATCCCCCGGTTCATGACGCAGATTCTCAGTCCCTCGGGAGCCGTCACGGCCGACCATCGATAGCAGCAGGGGACGGTCGTAGATGAACTGTTCCCTGGAGTCGTAGGCTGCGGGATGCATGCCCGTGTCCATTCGGATGGCATCGCAGGGGCACGCCTCGACACAGAAGCCGCAGAACACGCAGCGAAGCTCATCGATGACGAAGACGCTCGGATAACGCTCGTAGCCGCGGCGTTCGTCGCCCTCGGCGTATTCGGCAGGCTCGATGTGAATGCACTGAGCCGGACAAGCTGTTGAGCAACAGAGGCAGGCCACGCAGCGGGGCGAACCATCATCGCGCAGGGTCAAGCGATGCAGTCCACGGTAACGGTCGGGATAAGGGCGGCGTTCCTCGGGGTACTCGATGGTCGTGATGCCGCCGTCAAAGTTTTCGAGAACCGGATCGCGCTTCTGACCGAGCATGCGCTCCTTCGTGTTCTCGAAGAAGTGCCGCATCGTGACCGCCGTACCCTTCAACCATTCGGGGACGTACGATTGAACCTGCGGGGTTCGATTCGGGCGCGCAATGACCTTCGTCGGAACGGAAAGAGTGTA
>CANMZR010000006.1 GCA_947502375.1 Polyangiaceae bacterium | reverse complement strand
ACGCCCGAGGCGAAAGCGGCTGAAGAAGCGACGTTCGAGAAGCTCTGTCAACTCGATGCCGCGATGGCCCTGAAGCTCGCTCCGAAAAAAAGCTGAGGCCGTCTACGGCTGCGCGCTCGCGCCGGAGGGCCAAGCACACGTCAGCCCACATGCGAGCCGAACGGAGCGCCGCTCACCCTGTGGATCGTACGATGTCCATGCTTGCCGCGTAAAACCAAACCGCTCCGCGCGGCTTTCGGGACCCGTGAATTCCCCGCTGGTTCAACGAATAAGCCCCATTGCTCAGCCGCTCACCGAGGTGGCTGGCCTGGCGCGCCGGGTGCCGAAAAAAACGGCACGGCCTGTGCAGTCGCTGTCCATCGATGCGCGTCGTGGCTTTCCTCGTTACCCTGACCCTCGCGGCCGGCTGTGCTCGCGAGCACGGTTCGCGAGCGGAAGAAAGGCCTGTGAAAGAGCTGGTCACGCCGCTGTCCGAGAGTCGCCCGCAGGTCCGAGACGCTGCCAGTCATGGGCAGCGCGGCGGGGATGGCCAGGGCAACGGGCAGGGCAGCGGCTCGGGGCGCGGGGAGCGTCGCGGCGAGTGTCCGGTACTCGTGGATGGGAAGCTTATCGGCGCGCTTCGCTACCACGAGCTATCGCCAAACATGCTGACCACCATGTTCGCCCTCGACGACGGCCGCCAGGTTCAGCGCTTCGTTTTTTCGGAGTACCTTCGCTCGCTCGGTGTCCCGCTCGCGCGCGTCCGTGCCGTGCACCTCCAGGGCGGGCAGGGGCGGACCAGCGTCATCTCCGGCGAAGAGCTACGACGGGTTGGCGACCGCCTTCAGATCCACTTCACCAGGGAGACCTCCGGCCGCCCGACGTTCAAATACCCGGGCGTGGATCTCCACGCCAACACCGCGGTCGATGGGATCCAAGCCTTCGCGGTGTACGTCGATTCGGTGCCGCCCGAATACCGTCATGGTCAGCTCTACGCGGCCGGTCAGGTGGTCGATGGCGGCATCGAGGCCGCGCGTCTCCAGCTGCGAGGAACGCGCGTTTACCTCGATGGAAAGCTGCTAGCGGCGCTCAGGCGTCGCGAGCTGGATGGCACCCCGAAAGCCCTGGGCGCACTGTTGGCTAAGCTCGGCATCGACCCAAGCTCACTGCGCACCGCAGAGTTCATCGCGCAAGACGACGTCGCCGCTCGTGTGCAGGGTGACAGGCTCGGGCAGCTTTCCCTCGCGGCGGCTCGCGGTCAGCACGGTCGTCTCTCGATCGATGGCATTGCGGCCGGCGAGCCCATCGAGGCCATCGCCCTTTACGCCAAGACGAGCCCCTCGGACCGGCAGCGGAACATTCGGGCGATGGGGGGGCTCAGTCCCGCCGAGTCGCTCTTTGCAACATCGGAGTATTGATATGAATGCACGTGCCTATGCCTTGCTTGCGCTCTCGTTTGCGCTCCTTATGCCCGCGTCCGCAACGGCGGCCAAGACCGCGACGCTGAAGGTCGCCGCGGGCAAGGGCGGTCCGTACGACAAGGGCGAAGACAAGCCAAAGGAGTACGCCGGACCTGGTACCGAACAGCCCACGACCGCCTGGATCCGTCACGAAGATACGAAGACCGTCGATGTCGTCACGGTGTGGATGTCGTCGGACGTGTCCGCCGCCGATCGACCGTGGCAGGGCAAATGCTCGGTGCTCCAGCTAGGCGCAACGGGCGAGCCCAAAGTGCTGGTGGACCAGCAGCAACTCACACACCTCGGCGATCCGAACAGCGCGGACGAACGACCCTTCAATCACCCGCATCTCATCCGTGTGGCTGGCGCCAAGAACGCGAGCTCGATGTTTCTGCTCACGTACGGCTCCGATGCTGGGAACGGCAACGTCCAGACCTACGCCGTGCTCATCGATGCGGCCTGCACGATGGTCAGCAGTGTCGTGCGCATCAGCGACAACAACAACAACAACGAAGGCGCGCCCGAATGCGCGTACAACGGCAAGGGTTGGGCGACCTGCGGCTATTACGACAACAACGATCAGCGCACCTACGCCATCCCGCTGATGGTCGATGACTCGGACGCGGCCAAGCCCAAGCTCGTCAAACTCGATACTCCCAAAACGATCGTTACACCCGCGAACATCGGCCGACCGAGCATCATCGCCGTCTCGGAAAATCGCTCGCTTCTATGCGCGGCGAAGGGCAACAACCGCCCGCCCGAAGATGGGGTTCAGTGTGCGTACCTGGCCCTCGACGCGAACGGAAAATTGTCGATCCTTTGGAAGGAGTACATCGACGAGAGCAATCCGGGGCAGGGGATTTATTACAATCAGCCAACGGTGCGAAACTGTGGTGAAAATACCGCATGTTTTTTGACCCTCCGCTCGAACGGTAACGGGAAAAACAGCAACGACAAGGGCCAGACCACGACGATGTTCTCGGTCGCAACCCTGAGCGACACCAGCTGGCAAATCAAAGCCAAACGCGATGGGATCGGGCTCAACCAAGCCCACACGGGACTCTGCACCGGGCAGTTTGGCGCCAACGGTGGCTCGCTTCGCGCCGTGGTTTACGACGCGCCGATCACCGGTGCCGGGCAGCCAGGTGCGCAGATTGTAAGCTACGATGCCGTCACCAAAAAAATCAGTTTCGACGAGCAAAAAGAGTACTACACGGTTGGGTTCGTCGCCGACTCGGGGCATCTCGCGAACCTCTACGGTCAGAACCCGAACGTTCAGGGTCGTGACTTCATGCGGTGCGTCGGGGACGTCCCCAACCCGGCCTGGAATCAGGTGGGTGGTTGGCAAAACGATGTGCAGAGCTTCTTCGCATTCCCGCACTCGGGCCGGCTGAAGAAGACCGACGAGGAGCCAAAGAATGCGCTCTACCTGACGCTCTTGCCCGGGCAGACCAAGGAGCCCCAGTTGCCGGCACCGCCGCTTGACATCCAGCAGGTCACGGTCGACGTCCTCCTGCCCTCCACCACCAGCGTGGGGGCCGGCGGCGGCAACGAACCCGACCCAAATCCCGAACCTGGCGATGGGTTGCTTTTCAAGGAACCTCAAGCGAGCTCGTCCTGCGTCATGAGCGCGCATGGCCGGCACCAGGATGGCGCGCTGGCTCTCGCACTCCTGCTCGCGGTGCTTGGCCTCGCTCGCGGCCGTAAGGAGTTTTCATCATGAAAGTAACTTTGGCACTCCTCGCCCTTGGAGCGGCTCGGCTGCTGGCGGGTTGCGCGAGTGGCGAAGGTGGCTCACTGTCGCCGTTCGTGGCCCACGGAACGACTTCCTCCGACTCCAGCACGACGTCGTCCACAGGGTCCGGCGGGAGCGACGCCAAGCCGTCTGCCGAAGAGTTTTTCAAGAGCGCGGTTTACACAGCCATCGAAGCCGACTGTGTAAGCTGCCACGGTAAAGGCTCCGTAGGGCCACAGTTCCTCGGCACCGACGGGCCAGAGGCTTATGCCCACATCAAGGCGTTCTCGTCGATCGTGACCAGTCCGAAGCAGAGCCGGCTCCTCACCAAAGGCAAGCACCTCGGGCCCGCCTTGGGGGCGGCCCAAGCGAGTGTCGTTACCGCCTGGCTCGAGCTCGAGCTGACGGCAGACCCCTCGCTGGACACGCCGCCTGAGCTCACCCCGGTGCAACAGCTCGAAGCGTTCGGGAAGTGCATTCGTAAGACCGAGTGGGACGCGACCAATGTTCATCGCATTTACAAAATGACTGCAAAAAACCAGGGCAATAGCGTTCCATGCTCGAGCTGCCACGCGCTCGGTGACAATGGCGCGTACCTCGATGCGAACTCCCAGCTGATGTACGAGGCGACGCAAAAGCTTCCGTATATTCTCAAGTTCGCGAGTGTTTCTCTGAAGGAAGATGGGACCTTCAGCGACATTGCTTTCGCCAACCGCTGGACCGAGAAAGGCACGGAAGGTTGCCCGCCGGTAGGCAACTGCCATCCGAAGTTCGTGCTCGATTCGCAGTTGACGGCGGACATCAACACGCTGTTCACCAAGACTTACGAACACTGGCAAAACAACGATTGCGTCGAGCCCCAGGCTCCCTCGCCGAAGCCATGAGCGCCGTTTCGTCTTCTCGGTCAGGTGGGGCCTCGGAACGGTCGCTGAGAGCCGACACGCGAGGCGGTTTTCATTCCAAAAGGAGGATGGCAATGCACGACACGACGAGAGCCTTCGCGCTGACGGTGTTCGCGGCGCTGGCGGTGTTCGGAGCGGGCTGCGGCAGCGGCATCGACGCGCTGTTGTTGCCGACCGACGTCCACGCCCAGAGTGCGGCGAAGACGTTCTTCGTGGCGGAGGTCTATCCGGCGGTTCAATTCACGTGCGCCTTTTGCCACGCGGCGTCGGATAATCCGGTGCACGCGCCCCAGTGGATGGGCTTTGACGCGGAGGCATCCTACGTCAATGTGGAGGCCTACGAGGGCCTGATCGCCGCGCCGGACAACAGCAAGCTCTTGTTGAAAGGGGAGCACACGGGTCCTGCACTCACGCCCGGGGCCGCCAAGCTGATGCGCCACTGGCTCGAGCTCGAGGCACAGGAGCGCGGCATCACGATGGCGAAGCCGACGGAGGCCCCAAAGCCTGAAGGGCCGCCCGCGATCACGGCCGACGAGGCGCTCACGCAGTTCGGCAAGTGCATGACCTACGACGACTTCCAGAGCAGCCGGGCCTACGAGTTGGCGTTCCAGCAGACCACCGGTTGGGGCCCTTGCCGCGGGTGTCACAACTCGGGCTTCGCGGGGGCATTCATCGACGACGATGCCACGCTGATGTTCGAGCAAAACCGGAAGAAGCCGTTTCTCCTCAAGCTCGCCGCGTACGTCACAGAAAAAGGTGAGTTCAAGGATATCGTTGCGGCCAACCGCTTCCGTGACAAGGGAACCGAAGTGTGTACCTACACGGGCGCAGACAAAGTGTTGTGCCACCCGAAATACGTGCTTATTCCGGAGGTTCAGGACGGCATCGATACCTTTTTTAACGCGACGTATTCGCACTGGAAACAGACGAAAGGCGCCTGCGATGGGTCGGACGGTTCGGGCGGCGGCGGCGGCGGCGGCGGCGGCGGCGGGATTTAATGAAAAAACTGAGTTTTCGCGCGCTGGCGGACAGGACGGCGAGCTGGTTGCACCTCCGAGTTGGGCGCCTGTTGGGTTCAGGTGCGCTCGTGCTGGTGGTCGGCTGCACCAATGCCCCCCCCGTGACGCCCGAAGGAGGACCCCACGCACAAGCCGCGGCGACCTGGAAAAAACGCTGCGGCGCGTGCCACGTGCCTGTCCAGCCCGGTCTTCGGACGCGCGAGGTTCTATTGGTCGCGCTTCAGAGGCATCGCACGAGAGTTCGACTCGAGGAGCGCGAATGGGCAGAACTTGTCGCCTTTCTCGCCGCCTCAAAGGAGGGTCAAACGCCCGCGATGTCGCCGTCGGCACCCTGATTCGGGTGGCCTCAAGTCGCCGTGAGACACCCGTGTAAGCCACGCTGTCACGCGCGCTCTCGCTCTTTGATGGCTCCTTGTCGAGCCCGAGCCGCGGACCGTTGCCGTGCCGTTCACGCGCTGTCGAAACGCTTCGCGAAGTGCTTCACAAAGTGCTTCGCAAAGTGCTTCACAAAGTGATGCCCGTGAGTGGGCCGGCTTTGCAATAGTCTGGGTCGCCGAATACCTCGGTTTGCACGCCAAGCGCGTGGCAAAGGGACAGCAGCAAGCGATTGTGCGGTTGCCCCGGGAACGAGACCAACTGCCCGGTTTTGAAGAAACCGCCCACGTTTCCAGCAAGGACCCAAGGCGTTCGGTCGTGGCTGTGCTTGGCGCCCGAGCCGAGCTCGTTCATCCAGACGACAATCGTGTTGTCGAGCAAGGTGCCGTCACCTTCTGGAATCGAATCGAGTCGGCCCAATAAATAGGCGAGCTGTTCGGCATACCAGGTGTGTATTTGCACAAGCTTCGCTCGTGACGCGGCGTCCTTCTCGTTGTGGGCCAGCGCGTGGAATCCCTGTGCCGTGTCCACCGCGATGACCGGCGGATCTTTCACGAACTCTTTGCCGAGCCAGGTGAACCGGTGCCCCGCTCCGGCGCGACCGAATTGCAAGGTCCCGAAGCGCGTTAAGTCACAGGCGAGCGCCAACACCATCAAGTCGATTTGAAGCCGTGCGATCGCTGGAATGTTTTCATTCTTCCAGATGTCGAGCGGCACTCCTCGCTCCGGGACCGAGCACGCCTTGCTGGCCGACGCCCCAGCGCCGGTCGTCAAGCTGTGCTCGAGCGCTTTTAGGGCGCCAAGGTGCGCCTCCAATTTGCCCTGGTCCGATTGGGCCAAGCGTCCGGTGAGCGACTCCAGGTCAGCGGTGACAAAGTTCAGGAGCCGCTGTCGGTCGTGGAGCCGTTCCGCTGCGGCTTTTTTCTCGCCGTCCTTCACTCCTGAAAATCCCTGAAAAAGTCTGTCGAAAACGCGATAAGGGCTGCTGTCCGCGACCAGCGGCTGCAAAGGTCCGCGGTACGAAAGCGCGGCCGTATCTGGAGTCCAAGGCTCGATTAAAACCCCGCTCTCGAGGGTGCGGAGCTTCGTTTGAACCTTCGTTGTGTTCGCGAGAAATTGATCGACTGAGATCCCCGTCGCCTGGCTGCGTAGCGGAAACGCCGGGTCGAGTAATTGGTTCTTTCGACCGGTCAGGGCCGTGTTCATTCCGGCGGAGTGCCCCGCGCTGCTGCTCTTCTCGAGGATGACCTGATGGCTGAGTCCATCGACCACGAGCAGCTTCGACTTCCACTTTTCGAGCGGCGAAAGAATCGGGCTCAGCAGAAGCTCGCCAGCCACCATGTTCGGCAGCCAACTGTCGTAGACGGTGCCGTTGCCGCTGAAGAAAAAAACCACCCGCTTGGGCGGCGGCGTCGATTCGGCGTGGGCGTCAAGCAACGGAAAAAACGGAAGCGTCGCGGCAGCGGCCGTTAAACCCTTCAGGAACCGGCGCCGGCCATGATGCCAAGCGTTCATTCCGCGCTCCCGGGCTCGCGCCGCGTGAGTCGGAAGGCATCGCTGCTCGCGATGGCAACGATGAGCTCTCGGACATCAAAGCCGCTCCCTGCGAACGCTTGGTACGCCGTCTCGAGCGACGCGGCGTCATCGGGTTGCTCGCTCCGGCCAAGCCCCGCACGGAACCATTGGGTCGCGATGCAACGGCGGACCTCCTGGCTTTCGACGAGCCGTTTTCCGAGCTCGATCGCACCGTCGAACGCGCCGTCGACTTCGGCGGTTCCGGTGAGTACGCCGACCGCGTCCACCGGGAAGGTGCGGTCCAGCGTTTTCCAGGCACCGAGGGCATCGTAATGCTCAAAACCGAAGCCCATCGGTTCCATCATCTGATGGCAGCTCGAACAGCTCGGATCGGTTCGATGCCTCGCGAACTGCTGCTTCTTCGTGTGGCGCGGATCGACCTCGGGTAATTTCATGACAGTTCCCGGAGGCGGCGGTGGGACCGGTTGGCACAACAGCTTTTCCCGGATGAATTTACCTCTCAAGATGGGCGACGTTTCTTCGGAGTGTGTGAGCACCGTCATGAGGCTGGCATGGGTCAGCACACCGGAGCGTTCGAGAGGGGGCAGGTTGACGAGCGAAAAGGGCTTTTCCGGCGGCGGAACCTTGTAAATTTTTGCCAGGGACGCATCGACGAAGGACACCTTCGAGGTCAGCAGCGTGCGGATGGTGTCGCCCCCATTGAGCACGGCGTAAGCGCAAAACCGTAGAGTTTCCTCGACCATCGAGTGTTTGAGTTCCGGCGAGAACTCCGGAAAGCGAACGGGATCCTTTGACAGCGTTTCGAGTTCTCGCAGGTCGAGCCATTGCCGGTGAAAGCTCTTGATTCCGTCGATGGCTCGAGGGTCACTCAACAGGCGTCGGGCCGCTTGCGCCACCGCGTCGCGTGACGCCAACCGCTCGGCTGCGGCCGCGTCGAGAAGGTCCGAGTCGGGACTGGACGCCCAGATGAAAAAGGACAAGCGCGCTGCGACCTCGGTGCCACTCAGCGCGCGAACTTCGGGACCCGACTTTTCGAGCAACTCGAGGCGATATAAAAACTTTGGTGACTGGAGCAGCGCCTCGATGACGAGCTGAATCGCTGCGGCGTGGCCCGCTTGTGCAGCCTTTTCTTTGTAAATCGCGAACAAGGCGGCACTCTCCGCCTCCTCGAGAGGGCGTCGGAATGTGAGGCGCCCGTAGGCCTCGATGAACCTTGTGGCGCACACTTCCGTAGGCTCATTCAGGCACGGTGCGAGCGCGTCGAGCCGTTGAACGGCAGCACAGGCCACCGTCTCAGCGGCGCTTGCGTAGCATTCGATTCCCAGTTGGGTTGCAGGCGCTGAGCTGTTCGTTTCAAAGCCACCGGCGATGTCGTCGGGAGGACATTCCGAGGCCGGCCGACTCGTATCGCCGAAAAGATCCCGGACGCTGTTGTTGTATTCCTCGGTCGTGAGACGCCTAAGAGGCACGCTGGCGGCCATGACGCGATGCGTGCTCGGGCCGTCATGCCGGACGACGGCCGGGAGCACCGTGGCACTCGGTCGTTGCGACACGGTCGGGGCGCGGGCGCAGCCGAGGAGCATCGTGAAAAGGGCCGCGCGGTGGATTGCCGCTATGCCGTGACCCGCTTGCCCCACCCGAGAGCGGTACGATCGAAACGAAACCCCCATCTTTGCCTTCAACCTGGATACTTTGTGTGAGGGACGTCAAGTGGAAAGCGCGCTGCCGCCGCCCGGCTCGCCTTCAGAGGCAAGCCGCAAGACCACGAACGCTCCGGTACCGCCATTGACCGAGGCGGAGTTCGGACGGATGCCCCGCGCGCTAAGGCGCAAGCATTGTCACAATTTCGCGCTGACGCCCGCGTGGATTTTCGTTATGCTCCGCCTCCCGCTACGGCTGCCGCCTCCCGCAACGTAAAGGGCGCGCGATAGAATTCAATTCGTTTGGGAGAATGGAGACTTTCCTGAGATGGGTAAAGAAGGTTCAGTCGCTCCGAAAGAGCGCGTAAACATCGTCTACAAACCGGCAACCGGAGACGCGCAGGAGGAAGTCGAACTTCCTCTCAAGATGCTGATGATGGGGGACTTTACGCAGCGCCCTGATCCGCGTCCGCTCGAAGACCGCAAGCCAATCAACGTCGACAAGGACAACTTCTCGAAGGTGATGGCCGAGCAGAAGCTAGGTCTTAGCTTCAAGGTCCCGGACAAACTCAGCGAGAAAGAGGGCGAAGAGCTGAACGTCAATCTTCGCTTTCGTCGGCTCTCGGATATGGAGCCCGAAGCGATTGCGAACCAGGTGCCAGAGCTGAAGAAGCTGCTCGACCTGCGCGCGGCACTCACGGCGCTGAAGGGTCCGCTCGGCAACGAGAAGGCTTTCCGCAACAAAATTCAAAACATCCTTGGCGATCCTGCGTCACGCAACCGCATCGTCAATGAACTCGGTCTGAAAAAGGAAGGTGAGTGATCATGTCTCAATCCCAGACGGAGGGTGGTTCGCAGACTCTCGAAGGCGAGTCGTTGCTCGACGAGATTCTCGCCGAGGCGAAAATGGGCCCCGGCAACGAGGGTTACGAAATTGCCAAGGCTGGCGCTCAGGCGTTCATCGCCGAACTTATCCAGCCGAAGCGTGAAGGCGAGAAGGTCGATAAGGCCCTCGTCGACGCGATGATCGCCGAGATTGACCAGAAGCTCTCGCGCCAGATCGATGAGATCCTGCACGAGCCGCAGTTCCAGGCGCTCGAGAGCGCGTGGCGCGGGTTGAAGTTCGTGATTGATCGCGTCAATTTCCGCGAGAACGTCAAGGTCGAGATGGTCAACATCTCGAAGGAAGACCTGCTCATGGACTTCGAGGACTCCCCGGAGATCCCGAAGAGCGGCCTTTACCGGCTCGTTTACTCCGCGGAGTTCGGGCAGTTCGGTGGGAAGCCTTACGGCTTGCTCGTCGGCAACTACGACTTCGGCCCCGGTCCTCAGGACATCGCGCTCCTGCAGAACTGCGCGGCAGTGGCCGCCATGGCTCACGCGCCGTTCATTTCAGCGGCGGGTTCGCAGTTCTTTGGGCTCGACAGCTACACCGACCTCGCGAACATGAAGGACCTGAAGGCGACCTTCGAGGGCCCGCAGTACACGAAGTGGCAAGCGTTCCGCGAGAGCGAAGACGCGCGCTACGTCGGTTTGGCCATGCCGCGGTTCCTGCTGCGTTTGCCTTATGGCCAGAACACGCGGCCCGTAAAGGCTTTCAACTACGACGAGAGCGTCATCGGGAAGCATCAGGCCTACCTCTGGGGCAACTCGGCCTTCGCTTTTGCAACGCGCGTTGCGGATAGCTTTGCGCAATACCGCTGGTGTCCGAACATCATCGGGCCGCAGGCCGGCGGAACCGTCGAAGATCTGCCGTTGCATCAGTACGAGGCCATGGGCGAGATCCAGACCAAGATCCCGACCGAGGTGTTGCTCACGGAGCGTCGCGAGTACGAGCTGAGCGAAGAGGGCTTCATTGGCCTCACTTTCCGCAAAGACTCGGACAACGCGTGCTTCTTCTCGGCGAACAGCGCGCAGAAAGCCAAGAGCTTTGGTCAGAGCGCCGAGGGGCGCGATGCCGAGTTGAACTACCGGCTCGGCACCCAGTTGCCGTACCTGTTCATCACGTGCCGCTTGGCCCATTACATCAAGGTCCTTCAGCGCGAGCAGATCGGCTCTTGGAAAGAGCGCGCGGATCTCGAGCGCGAGCTCAACAAGTGGATCGGTCAATACGTGGCCGACCAGGACGTGGTTTCGCCGGCCGTTCGCGGTCGTCGTCCGCTGCGCAATGCATCCATCAGCGTCGAGGATATCCCCGGTAACGCGGGCTGGTACAAGGTCGACATGAAGGTGCGCCCGCACTTCAAGTACATGGGCGCATCGTTCACCCTCGGACTTGTCGGCAAGCTCGACAAGGAGTGAGTAAGGCCGAGCGAGAGTGCGAACTTCGCGCTCTCGTTCGGTGATGTCCGCGTTTCGATTGCGCGGCCTCGTTTGAGGAATCGAAGAAGGCTTCCGTTGACGCGGAGGCCTTTTTTTGGGTGCCGGCTGCTATGCAACCGACGAGCAACGACGCCAGCCGGGATGCATCGGCGCCAAAATGCTTAAGTTATGTAGCCGCTGGCCCTTAGCGCAAGGGAACGCGCAGGGACAGCTCCTCGAGGCTGACGCCGAGAAACCTCCGTGGTCGGATGGTGACGGTCGCGGCATCGTCCTCGAGCTGAAGATCGATCTCGGGACCCGATGGCGGCGCGTTTCGGAAGAGCTCTGCTAGGCCCGCTTCGAGCTCGGTTTTCGCGTCCGCCTTGAACCCGGCGCGCATGAGCCGCTGCCCGAGCCAGTCCAGCTGTTGGGCCAAACGCGCGACGAAAAGCTGATCACCGAGTGAAGCTTGTGGGAGTCGCACGTCGAATTCATTCGCTCCGCCGTCATAGGTGCGTTTTGGCGGAGGCACGTACGCGGTGGCCGCGCTCATCAGATAGGCACTGTCGCTGTTGGGCTGAGCCGCCAGCGCAAGCAGCCCGATCCGACCGAGTGCGCGCTGCGTCTCGGTGGAAAAGAAAGCTTCGGTCGGCATGGCGATGCGCTCGCCGTTCGACAGCGTGACCTCACGCACGGGCAGGTTCTCGACGAGGCCGCCTTCGCGCGCGCCCGTGATGCCGCAGGGCCATTCGTAACGCTCGTGACTCCGCGCCGCGAGCGCCGCGACGGCCCAGACCGGTTGCATCCACACGTCAGCCTCGGAGCCCTTGGGAGTTTCCTCGACGAACGCGTCCCGCACGCGTGAACTCTTGGAGTCGTAGGCGGGTCGAACGAGCAAACGGTTCAAGGCCAGACTCACCCACAACGCGGCCGGCCGCTGCACTTCGGCTCGCCACGGTGCGCGCTCGGGAGCATCCAAGAGGCCCTGCTTGTTATCCAGTCGATCGACCTCCGCGATGGGTGTTCCAAACAGCCGCGGCGAAGCGTTCGTGATGGCGATGACGGCATTGTCTTTGGCGGCCTCGGCGAGCTCACGGAACCACTGAAGGGACGCCGCATCTGCGGTCACCGCACCGTCGATGACGGCCAACGTCACGGGGGGTTCGACGCCGCTGGCCTCGGCGGCACAGCGACGCAGTGCCGCCGGCGCATCGTCGGGACGGCAGGACAGCACATCGAGGCGCACGCCGCGCTTGGGCAGACGAGCCGTGAGGAACGCAAGTCCGCGCCAGGCCTCTTCGAGTCGACGGAATTCGGCGTGCTGAAGGAGCGCACCTAGTTGCGTGCCAAGGGCCTTTTCGATCAGGCGAATCCCCTCGTCGGCGCGCGCGCTCGGCTGGTCTTTCCCGCTGTGGGCCACTTGGGCGATGAACGAGTCAAAGCGCCCTCTGCCTTGGGAAGACGCGGCATCCGCCGGGCTTTGCCCATCCGTCCCTTGCGCGAGGTCAAGCATGTCGAAGATGCGATCCGCTGCCGTGTCTGCAATCATTCGGACGTCCGACACGGGTGGTGCCGGCGCGGTCGATCGGGTCGTCACTTCGATGCCGCCGAGCACCCGGCCGAGGAAAGGCGCGCCTTGCCAAAGTCGAGCGAGTTCGCTTGCCGCGCCTTCAAGCGAGAGGATACCGTCGCGCAGCCGCTCCAGCACTTTCTTGCCATCGACCAGCGAACGCAAGAGAGCGACATCGCGGCACAAACCGTCGGGACGGAAGCTTTGCATCGAGGTCAGGGCGACCTCGACGCGCGTTTTTTTTCCGTCATGAAGAACGCTCTCGAGCTCGAGAGAAAGACGCGGCAAAAACTTCGCGAAGAGCCCATCGACGTCCCCTTGGGGAACCGTTAGCGGAGCCTCGGGCGGATGGATCCCGGCGTTGAATTCACCACGGGCGACGAAATCTCCGATGACGAGCAGGCGCATTGGCAGAACGACGCCATCGAGCTCCACCGGGGAAGTTGCGCCGTCTCGCGATGATGCCGAGGTCTCGTGGGTCGCGTTGTTCGGCAGAGCGCGAGGCCCGCTTCCAAAGCCAATCCCGCCAACCATGAACCCGCCCTTTTCGTCTTCGTTGCTCACGGCTTCGAACCCTAGGATTGCCTGAGTGCGGCGGGAAGAGTCATGTATCCTGCCGCTCGTGAAAGAGTCTTGGGCGGCTCAATGACCCTTCCTCCACCAGGGTCGGTGGTCGCCCCGGTTGCGCGCGTCGGGGTTGAAGCTCCGCTTGGCGTGTTCGACTCCGGCCTTGGGGGTCTCACGGTGGTTCGTGCATTGCGCGAGCGCCTGCCTCACGAGAACATCATTTATCTCGGCGATAACGCGCGCGTCCCGTACGGAACGCGCTCGCCGGAAACGATCATTCGCTATGCGCTCAGCTGCGCTCGAGAGCTCTCGGAGCGTGGGGTGAAGGCGCTCGTCGTGGCGTGCAACACCGTCAGTGCCGTCGCCCTCGATAGGTTACGGGCCGAGCTCGATCTTCCGGTGACCGGTGTCATCGTTCCCGGTGCGCGGGCTGCAACTCGCGCGGCGGGCGAGGGCACGGTCGGCGTGCTCGGAACGCTCGGGACCATTTCTTCTGGAGCTTACACGCGCGCGGTGGCTTCCTTCTCGAGTCGCACCGAGGTGCTCGGTCAGGCGGCCCCGTTGCTGGTCGCGCTGGCTGAAGAGGGTTGGACCGAGGGTGAGGTTCCAAGGCTGGTCGTGCGCAAATACTTATCGGCTTTTTTTGCTCCCGAGGAGGCTGAGGGATTCGGCTTGCCGCGGTCCGCGAAGGTCGGTTGTGTGGTCCTCGGTTGCACCCACTTTCCGTTGTTTCGCGAGCTCATCGAGCACGAGATCAGGGAGCTTGGAGGACGCGGAATTCCGGTCGTCGACAGCGCTCAGCAGACCGCCCTCGAGTTTGAAGAATTCCTGATAACGCGGGGCCTATGCGCTCTTCGGACCGAGCCCGGTACGCTTCAATTGCTCGTCACGGACAAGCCAAAAAGCTTCGAGTCGGTGGCCTCGCGGTTCCTCGGCTCCTCGGTGCCGGCCGTCGAGCAAGTCGACTTGAAGCCCTGTTAGTGCGCCGAGTCCATCGAAGCGACGGGAGACCAGCCGCGCGTCTTTCCGATATCCTGTAAAAGAGCCGCGTTCACGTCATCCGCGCCACGATCTCGGCCTCGAAGCGCTCCAAAAGCCCTTGACCTTCGGCCCGGCATTGAGCCGACGTCGCTCCTTTCGAGAGTCGAATGTCGAAGTAGACCTTGAGCTTTGGCTCGGTACCACTTGGGCGAGCGATCACGCGGTGACCGCCTTCGAGCTCGAGCACAATGACGTCGCTCGCGGGGAGCGAGATGCTCGTGGTGCCCGCAGCGTCGGTTCGCGTCTGCGCCGCACAATCGGTCACGGCGACGACCGCAATTCCTGCGAGTTTTTCGGGTGGTGCTGCTCGAAGCTTCGCCATCAGCGTGGCCATTGTTTTTGCGCCCTCTGCGCCCGGGTAGCCAAGTGAGCGTTGGCGGCTCACGAACGCACCGTAAAGCGTTGCGATGCGCTCGAGTTCGTCGATGAGGGTCTTCTCGTGTGCGTGCAGCTCCGCGGCGAGGGTGGCGAGGACGACGGCTGCGCCAATGCCATCTTTGTCCCGAGCGACGGTGCCGACGCTATAACCGAGGGCCTCTTCGTACCCGAAGATGAAGCGCGCCCCCTCGTTCGCCTCACGCTCCATGGCTTTGTTGGCGATCCACTTAAACCCGGTCAGCGTTTCGTTGTACGCGACGCCACGCGCACGGGCGATCACGCCGAGCAACGGTGAGGAGACGATCGTCGTGATGACGAGGGGTTGTCCTGGCTGCTCGGTGAGGGCGTCCCGCTCGAGCTGATAGTGACCGAGGAGCACGCCGACGTCGTTGCCGCTGAGTGGCTGGTATTCACCGCTAGGCGTCCGCACGACCGCCGCGAGCCTGTCGGCGTCGGGGTCATTCGCGAGGATCAGGTGCGCGTTCGTTTTGCGAGCCAGTGCCAACGCGAGATCGAGGGCGCCCTTTTCTTCGGGGTTCGGGAACGCGACCGTGGGAAAATTTCCATCAGGCTCGGCCTGCTCTGCGACCACGTGCACGTTGTGAAACCCAGCCTCACGGAAGGCTTGGCTGCACAATTCGAGACCGACACCGTGAAGCGGCGTGTACACAATTGACAGCGAACGGTCACCCGTGCCGACGTTCAAGAGGCCAGCAACAGCGTCGAGGTAACGTCGGCGAACCGCCTCTCCGAGGTCCGTAAGCGAGCCTTCCGCACGTGCCTTCACGAGATCGGCCAGCACGATTGCATCGGCGTCCGGCCCGGTCTCGATGGCTACGGCAATGTCGCTGTCGGCGGGCGCAATGATCTGCGCCCCGTTTCGCGCGTAGGCCTTGTATCCATTGTATTCTGGGGGATTGTGGCTCGCGGTCACGATCACACCCGCCACCGCGTCGAGGTCGGTCACGGCGAAGGCCACGAGTGGCGTTGGGCATACGCGCTCGGACAAGTGGACAGGGATCCCCTGGGCGAGCAAGACCGCGGCGGTGTCTTCGGCGAACTCGCGGCCGAAGTGCCGACCGTCATAGCCGACGACCACGCCCCTGGTCTTTGCGTCAGGCTCGTTCGCAAGCAGGAAGGTCGCAAGACCCAGGCTCGCGCGGCGAACGACGGCCCGGTTCATCCGGCTTTCGCCAGCACCGAGGATCCCGCGAAGGCCGGCGGTGCCGAACTTCAATGGGCCCGCAAAACGCTCGCTTAGCTCGGGAGACTGCGTTTCGATGAGCCTGGCGAGCTCCGCCCGAGTCGCGGACTCGGGATCGTGCGCGAGCCAGTGACGTGCTTTTTCAAGAGTTTGTCGGTCGATCATCGTGTTCCTTTGGCGAGCGTTTCCGCGAAGGAAGTGTCGTAGGTCGCGTCGGCGAAGACCGACGAAGCGAGAAGTTGACGGCAAAATTGAATGTTTGTCTGGGCGGGTCCGGCTGCCCCAACCAACTCCACGGTGGTCTCGGCGAGAGCCTGGTCGAGGCGCTCGATGGCCTGCTGTCGCGTGTCTCCGTGGACCACGAGCTTTGCGAGCATCGGATCGTAATAGGGCGTCATTTCCATGCCTTCGGTGTAACCCGCTTCGACGCGCAGCCAGGCTTCTGGACGTGGCCACACGAGCTTCTTCAAGTGACCCGGCTGGGGCATGAAGTGCCGAACAGGATCTTCGGCATACACGCGAGCCTCGATCGAGTGTCCCCGCAGTGCGACGGACGGCACGGTACCGGACAGAAGAGCGCCGGACTGCAAGGAATTGAGCGCGCGGGCGGAGAGCGGTTGGCCCGCGGCGATCCGGAATTGCTCCTCAACGAGGTCGAGACCCGAGCACATCTCGGTCACGCAATGTTCCACTTGAAGCCGTGCGTTGACTTCGAGGAAGAACAGCTCGCCCGCCGCCGATGCGACGAACTCAACGGTCCCAGCCCCCCGGTAGTTGACGCTCGTGACGATCCTCAGCGCCGACTCGTGAAGCGCGGTTCGCCGTCTTGCCCCAGCCTCGCCCGCGAAAAATGGCGCAGGCGAAGGGGCCTCTTCGATGATTTTTTGATGACGGCGCTGCATACTGCATTCACGGTCGCCGACCGCGATGGCGTGGCCATGATCGTCGCAGAGAACCTGCACTTCGATGTGCTTCGGAGCGTTGACGTAACGTTCGAGATAGACGCGTGGATCTCCGAACGCGGATTGACCTCGGTCACTGCACGAAAGGACGGCCTTCTGGAGCTGCTTTTCCTTCAGCACGACTTGCATCCCGATGCCGCCGCCACCACCGGCGGCTTTCACGAGCAGCGGATACCCAATGCGTTCGGCTTCCCGGAGCAGCGCGTCGGCATCGTCGATGGCAATCGGACCGTCCGTACCGGGGGGCGGAGCGACGCCCGCCTTTCGTGCGACCTCGCGGGCTTTGATCTTGTCGCCAAAGGCTTCGAGAACTTCCGGCGAAGGGCCGATGAAGGTGATGCCGGCCGCGGCGAGTGCGCGAGCGAACTTGGCGTTCTCACTCAACAGGCCATACCCCGGATGCACCGCGGTCACGCCGTGACTCTGCGCGACGAGAATCAGCTTCTCAATCGATAGGTAGCTCTCGGATACGGGGGCTGGACCGATGCACACGGCCTCGTCCGCGAGTCCGACATGCGGTGCTGACGCATCGGCCTCCGAGAAAACGGCGAGCGTCGGAATTCCGAGCTTTTTTGCAGTGCGGATCACCCGGCAGGCGATCTCGCCGCGATTGGCGACCAGCAGCTTGGCGAACACGTTCAAGGGTTACCTCAGCCGCGCGGTTGCCGCGACACAAAGCGGGCGTTGGGGCGCTCGCCGTCGAGCACGAGCTGACCACACGCGGCGGCGACGTCATCACCGCGGCGTCGGCGCACAAAACAGAGCAGGCCAGCGCCATGGAGCGAAGCCTGAAATTCCGCGACTCGCGGTGCGGTGGGGGGGCCGAGGCTTGAGTGTTCAATCGGGTTCATGGGGATCAAATTCACCTTCACGGTGAGGCTTGCAAGCAGCCGCGCGAGGCGCCGAGCGTCCTCGGCCGAGTCGTTCTGTCCCGCCACCAGCGTGTACTCGATGGTGATGCGCCGTCGTCGATCGAGGGGGTAGCGCCTGAGTGCGCCGAGCAGCTCACGGATCGGGTAGCGCTGGTTCACCGGCATCAGCGCCGAGCGTTTGGCGTCGTCGGCCTGGTGCAGGGAAATCGCGAGGCCAACCTTGCCGCCGAACTCCGCCCCGAACTTATCGATCTCGGGTACGAGCCCCGAGGTCGATACGGTGATGCGGCGTGGAGCCAGGCCGAGCCCCTTTGGGTGGGTGAGGATACGAATGGCTCGGACGGTGGCATCGTAGTTGTGAAGCGGCTCGCCCATGCCCATGAAGACGAGATTTCTCAGGGCCTCATCGGGGCCAAGCAATTGCCTCGCCAGGGTGACCTGGGAGACGATCTCGGCGGCGGTCATGTGGCGCTTCAGGCCGGCAATTCCGCTCGCGCAAAAAACGCAGCCCATCGCGCAACCTACCTGGGTCGATAGGCACTGCGATACGCGGGTCGCCGGGCCTCGACGCGCGCCCGCGAGCGGTGCGACCTCGGCGTTCGCATCATCGCGATCATCATCGTCATCGTCATCGTCCACGAGCACGTTGGCGTCGTCGCTGGTGCGCGTCACGGGCAGGAGCACCGTCTCCACACGACAGGCGTCGCCGAGCTCAAGCAGCAGCTTCTGGCTCCCGTCCGCCGAGCGATGCACCTCGGCCACGTGCGCCGGCGGCGTCAGTCCTTCGCTGACGAGCTCGGCTCGCAGGGCGGCTGGCAAGTTCGTCATCTTGTCCGCATCGGTGACGTTGTGACCGTGCAGCCACTCGAACACTTGGTCCCCGCGGTAAGCGGGATGCCGCCGCGATTGCATCCATGCGCGCCACTCTTCGGGTAGCCGTTCGAGCGGATGGAGAACTCGGTCTTTTGGCTCGCTCATTCGTTGCACGCGCAGGGTCCGAAGATTATCGTCTGCACGTTTTGTTAGCACGATTTCGCACCATCGCATTCTTGTTCCTGACCTCCGGGGCGACCGCTCTTCTTTACCAGGTGGCCTTTGGGAAAAAGCTTTCCACCATCTATGGCGCGACCGCGTACGCGGTGAGCGCTGTCCTTGCGGCGTTCATGGGCGGGCTCGCGCTCGGCTCGCATTTGGGTGGGCGTTACGCGGGCAGGGTGAAGCGCCCCCTTTTCGTTTATGGCATCGCGGAGGTGTTGGTGGGCATGGTGTGCGCGCTCACGCCGCTGCTATTCGACGGGGTCGCGACGGCCTACCGTTGGCTCGTTCACGGGACGCCAGACTCGCTCGTCGCGGTGACGGCGGTGCGGGCGGTGTTGACGGCCTCGGTCGTCATGGTGCCGACGATTGCGATGGGCGTGACCATGCCGATGCTGGCCCGCGCGCTCTCCGGCACGAGTGGTCGTGACGCGGAAACCTCGAAGCGGCGCTTGTCGGCGCTTTACGCGGTCAACACGCTCGGGGGAGCGCTCGGCGCGTTGCTCAGCGCCTACGTTGTTTTGCCATGGCTCGGCCTCACGAACACGATGCGCGCAGCGGCACTCATCAACGTCGCCATCGGCTTGACCGCCATGGTTCTCGGTCGCGCTGAAGCGATTCCAGGTACAGAAAAACCAGGCGAGACGCTCACCGATGGCGACACGGGTGTCCTGCCGGATCGGGTGCTGCTCGCCGGTCTCGCCTTGGGCTCGGGCGTGTTCGTGTTCGGCGCAGAGGTGGTCGATACCCACTTGCTCGCGCTGCTCATCGGCAACAGCGCCTATGCCTTCGGCTTGATGCTCGCGGTGTTTCTGACCTGCCTCAGTGCAGGTGCCGCCTTGGCGGGATGGCTTGAGCGTCGCTTCGAGGCCGCGGCGTTGCCGTTGGCGCTCGGGGCTTCGTCGCTCGCTCTCTTGCTGACCTTGCCGGTGCTCGGGCGGCTCACTCTCGTGTTTGTTTGGATAGGCGCCCGCATCGATTCTTGGGCTGGCCGAGAGCTCGTGCGGGCACTCGTGGCGTTCGTGGCATTGGCGCTTCCGACCGCCTGCATGGGCCTCACGTATCCGCTCTTGCTGCGCCGCATTGCCGCACGTGCGGACGTGGGCAAGCGCGTCGGGCAGTTGACCGCCATCAGCACGGTCGGCTCGATTGCCGGTTCCCTCGCGTTCGGTTACGCGATCTTGCCGCTGCTCGGTTCGGAGCGCACGCTGAAGCTTGTCGCAGTGTCTTTCGCGGCGCTGGGGCTCTGGGCGGCCGCCAAGCTCGGGGCAGGTAAGCGGTTAGCGTATGGCAGTCTGGCGCTCACCGTGCTTGGCGTCGTCGCGCTTCCGCGCTGGGACATGAGCCTGATGACCAACGGTGCGAACGTTTATTTCAAGGCTTCGAATTCAGGCGGTGAGCTCGCGTTCGTCGCCGAAGACGTCCATGGCGGACTGACCAGCGTCACGCGTCAAGGCGACTATTTCATCCTCTACACCAACGGGAAGTTTCAGGGAGATAACGGCGGGCAGATGGCCGCACAGCGAAGCTTTGCTCACTTTCCGTCGCTGTTCGTGAGCGACTTCGACCGCGCGCTCGTCATCGGACTGGGAACGGGTACGAGCCTCGGTACCGTGGCCGCGTATCCTTACTCGCGAATCGATGTCGCCGAGATCTCGCCTGCGATCGTCGATGCCGCACAACGTTACTTCGATGGGCCCAACCGCCATGTCCTCGCCGATCCGCGCGTTCACCTCAGCTTGAACGACGGACGCAACCAGCTGCTGCTCGCTCGCGAGCCCTACGATCTCATCACCATCGAGCTCACCAGCGTCTGGTTCGCCGGGGCGGCCAACCTCTATAGCCGTGAGTTCTACGAGCTCTGCCGCGAACGGCTGAGCGGCAAAGGCGTGCTTCAGCAGTGGCTCCAGCTGCATCACATTCGGCGCCGCGAGGTTGCGGTGGTCCTGCGGACTTTGCGCCAAGTTTTTCCGAACGTTGCGCTGTTCGTTGGCGGAGCCCAAGGCATCATCGTCGCATCGCAAGTGCCCCTCACGGCATCCAAGGGTGCCTTGGAAAAACTGGAGGCCCGCGACGGAATTCGGGACACCCTCGGCGGCGCAAAGCTCGATTCCTTGCTCGACCAGCTCATCCTCTCGGGCGCTGAACTCGATCGCTTCATCGCGGATTCCGAGGGTCTCACGGTCGTCTCCACCGATGACAACCTCTACCTCGAGTACGCAACTCCGAAGGGCAACGTCCTCGATTACGATGCCTCGATTCGCGCGATGATAAGCCTGCTTAAGAGTTACCGGAACCCGAACGCTGTGGCCCTTCACAGCGCGCCTTGAGCCCGCTCGGCGAAGCCTCCGTTTGGCCGCGCTGCGCTACGGTGTGCCGGCCTCGCTGCGCTACGGTGTGACTGCTTCGGATTTGCCGCTCGTCCCTTCCGATTTGCCGCTCGCGCCCTCTGCTTTCGGTGCCTTGGCTCCCGGGAGCGTGGCCGGCGCCGTCGCGGGTGGCTCGGGGTCGGCGAGGAGGTCACGAGCCTTCTTCGCTTCCGTCGCTTTGATGACGTCGAGCTCGACCTTGACCGCCGGCAGTTTCGTCGAGGGCGGGGGTGCCTTACGACCCTCCGCATCGCGCTCCTCCTTGCTTTTTATATAGATTACGACGCCGCCGCTCGTTGGGTCTTCGCCCTGAAAGCGATTGCCATTGACCTCCGCGACGTGAAACTCCGCACGCCGATTTTCCTGCATCGCGTCTCGATTTTTGTTCGGCCAAAGCGGACGAAGTTCTCCGAACGCGACGGCGAGGATCCGGTCGTGATCGATGCCGTTGTCCACGAGCCAGTTGGCAACCGCCGTGGCCCGCCTCTCGGAGAGCTTTTGATTCATCTCTTCGGCCGCTCGGATATCGGTGTGTCCTTCGATACGGAGTCGGGTGACGTCGGGGTTCGCTGTCAGATACGCGAGAAGATCGGTCAACACGCGCGTGGCGGCGGGGCGGAGCTCAGCCTTGCCCGTGTCAAACACGACCTTGCCTTCGAGGAAGACGCGCCCGTCCGCACCTTCAGCAGTCCAGGGTGCCTCTGGATACCAGCTTGGCTGAGTGGCTGTGGGTTCGTGGGGTGGGACCGGGCGCCGCGGCGGTAGGTTGCCGCAAGCGGCGAGTAGGAGCGGGAACGACAACGCGAGAAGACGGGACGTCATGGTGTCGTCAGAATACGCGCAGAGCGACCAACCTCTCAAGAAACCTCCCACAGGAAGTAGCGAACCCGCTGGAGCTTATCGAAGCGCTTCGCAAAGCGATCTGCAGCAAGTTTGTCCGCGTGACGGGACGACTGATAATGCGGAAAAGGCAGGGGAAATTGTCGGAGGAGCGAATTCAGATGAGCACACGGGTCGGAGTCATCATGGGTGGTTGGTCGGGCGAGCACGATGTTTCGCTGAATACCGGTGATGCAGTCGCCGAGGCGCTTGGAAAGCTGGGCCATGACGTGGTGCGCATCGTGCTCCCCCAGTCGAGCCGTCACGAAGCGTCGCGTGGCATCGACCTCCTTCAAGCCATTCAGCGAGCGCGGACGGAGGTGGCGTTCCTCGCGCTTCACGGTCGCATGGGCGAAGATGGGTGCATCCAGGGGCTCCTCGAAGTGGCGCAAATTCCGTACACGGGTTCGAGTGTCCTCGCGAGCGCGTTGGCCATGGATAAGAAAAAAAGTAAGGAGCTCTTCCTTCTTCATAACGTGCCGACGCCCCCGTATTACACAGTCTCTGCGCAAGATGACCTCGCCGATATCGAGACGGTTCATCGGCACTTCGGCTTTCCGGTGGTGGTGAAACCGCGGGGGGAAGGTTCGAGCATTGCGCTCTCGAAGGTTCGCTCGCTGTCCGAACTCGCGCGTGCGCTCGAAGTGGTCTTCGAGGTGGACGACCACGCGATGGTGGAGCGCTTCGTCGAAGGCGCGGAAGTGAACGTTGCCGTTCTTGACGGCAAGGCGCTCGGCGCCATCGAGATTTGCCCGAAAAGCGGCGGAATGTACGATTATCACGCGAAATACACGCCTGGAGGGAGTGATTATCACATGCCTGCGCGGCTCACTCCCGCGCGCTATCAGAACGTTTTGAATCTGGCCGTGCGTGCGTGCGAGGCGCTCGACGTCACTGGAGCGGCGCGGGTTGACCTCTTGGTCACGCCCGGCGAGAATGAATACGTGCTCGAGGTGAACACGCTGCCGGGGATGACCCAAACCAGCCTTTTGCCTAAGATTGCCCGCCACTCGGGGCTGGAGTTCGGCGAACTTTGCGAGCGCATTCTCGCCGGCGCGAAGCTTCACACGCCGAGTCGCGACCTGACCGAGGCGCCACGCCACTCTGGCGTCGTCCGTCGCCGGGACGCCTTCGTTGAGGGCGCATTCGAGAGCGAGCCTGCTCGCCGCGGTTGCGTTGGCTGATGCCGCGCTCGGCGGAGCCGCGATACCTTTTGGCCAACGGTCGCACCCCGAGCCCTTGAGCCGGCCCTCAGTCGATCTCGACGAGCACGGCGGTGATGTTGTCAGCTCCACCGCGCTCGTTCGCAAGCTGAATGAAGGCGCGCGTCGCGTTGTCGCCGCCGAGAGCGACATAGTCCGGGATCTCGTCTTCGGTGAGGTAGCCGTGAAGGCCATCGGAGCACAATAGATACCGATCCCCCTGCTTCAACTCGATGACCATCGTGTCCACTTCGACGTAGTCTCGCCCGCCCACGGAGCGGGTAATGACGTTTCGATGGGGCGAGACCTTCGCCTCTTCTTCGGTGATGAGGCCCTGCTTTATCTGCCAGCCCACGAGCGTGTGGTCTTCGGTGAGCTGGACCACGCTGCCGTCGCGAATTTGGTAGATACGGCTATCTCCGACCTGACCGACGACGAGCATGTTGTTGTAAATATAAGCTGCGCTGATGGTCGTCCCCATGCCGTTCTTGCTGGCTTCGACCTCGCTTATGGTGAAAACCATGTAGGTCGCGCCCTGAATGGCCGCCTCGATCAAGCGCCGAGCCTTGCTGATTTTTTCCTCGTTGAGCGGCTCGCTGTCCGGTCCAAGACCGGGCAATCCACGCTTGATCATGCCGAAGACGGTGTCCACGGCTTCGGCACTCGCGACTTCCCCCGCTGCGTGGCCGCCCATGCCATCTGCGACGACGTAGAGCTTCAGCTCGTCATTGCGGAGGTAGGAGTCCTCATTCTGTTTCCGCCGGCGTCCAATGTCGGTGTGACCAAACGATCGAATCGTAAACACGGGAACAACTTACCCAGAATGGAACGCGCTCCGCAACCTCAACCGCCTGAGTGGCGTTGACCGTCGGACATTCACGGCGTCGCAAGGAATCGCTGAGCGGTGTCTCGAGGAGCGGCTTGAGTCGCGCCAGTTGACTCCGTGGGACCTTCGGGCTGTGCCTGCACGTCGTCCTCGGAATCGTCCTCGGAATCGTCGTCGGAATCGTCGCTGAAGACCGTCACCTCAGGGTCGTTCGGCTCGGCGGTCAACGCGTGCTGCCGTGCGTAAACGACGACGTGTTCGCCGGGATGGAGCTTTGAGCTACGACTCTTTTGATTGATTCGCTCGAGCATTCCGACCGAAAGACCGTACCGATTCGCGAGCCCGCTCCACGTATCGCCTTGGGTGGCAACCACTTCAATGCGTTCGCGATGGAGCTTCCCGAGGAAGTGGTTGTGGAATGCATTTGAGGCGACCGGGACGGTTTCGACTTGGGCCGGATCGAGCAACAGAACGTCGCGTAAATGAGCGTCCTTTGGCACGAAGAGCTGCAGCGTCATCCCGTCTTGCAGCGCGGCTCCACGATCGAGGTGGTTCCAGTGACGAACCTCGGTGGCCGTGACGTTGCAGACCTCCGCCACGTCTTCGGCGGAGTCGCCAAGCACGGGTTGGTAAAACACGCGCTGCCGGTCTGGGTAAGTGAATTCCTCGCTCGGAACGACGAGGATCGGGTTGCCGGTTTGCCCAGGACCGTGGACTCCCGCGATGCTGCGGGCCGCCTCGGAGTCCGACCGTGGTCGCACGTGAGCCGGCACGAAGAGGGAGACGCCCGCGCGCGCGGACTCGCCGGGCTCGAGATCGTTCAACTTTTCGATGTGCGACGGGCTCGTGCCGAATCGTGACGCGATGTGGTCCGTCGGCTCGCCCCAGCGCACGCGGTAGGTCGTCAGTGGTCGCGGTGAAAGCTTTTTTGCAAGCAGCTTCTTCGCAAGTGCCCCTTTGCCACGCGGCAGGTACACCGACCACTGCTCGCGCGAGCCTTGGACATTTTCGAGGGGCGGTAGCCGAGTGCCGAGGAGCTGTGGGTTCAGCGTTTCCAGGGTTCCAGGCGGTGTTCCGATCACCTCTGCAAGTTCCTTCAAGGAGACCCCTGGCTCCGCCGAGACTTTGTCGACGGATGAGTCACCGAACGGCTCGGGTGGATCGAGCTCGATGCCATCGCAGCCAAACACCTTGCAGTTGCGTGCCGCGATGGCGATGCTGAAGATTTTTGGAACGTAGAGGGCTGTTTCGTAAGGCAGCCCCGCCTCGAGTTGACGCAGCTCCCAATAATCGTTGGTGTTGAACTTGCGGATGGCGCTGAGCAAGCCGCCGTAACCCATGTTGTAGCCCGCGAACGCCAGCTCCCAGGTGCCGAAGCGAGTGTGCAGATCTTCGAGGTGTCGCAGTGCGGCCTCGGTGGCGCGTTCGGGATCAAGGCGCTCATCCACGTGCCGATTGACGGTCAATCCGTAGACCCGGCCGGTCGAAGGAACGAACTGCCAAAGCCCGGCGGCACCGGCTGGCGAGTGAATCGTGGAATCAAACCCACTTTCGACGAGCGCCAGCCAGAGCAAGTCTTCGGGGAGGTTATGCTCACGCAAAAGCTTGCGGACCGGTGCGCCAAAGCGGCCGCTGCGCTTCACCCAACCTGCGAGCAGATTCCGCCCGCGTGGGTTGTCCTTGTAATACGTCAGGTAACGGACGACGGCGGCATCGAATCGCACGGGAATGTCGGGCTTTTCGAGCCCCGCAAGCCATGCGGGATTCGTCGCCGTCGCGGGTTCGGCGACGGTTGCGGCCGTCAAAGCTGTTGCGGCCGCAGAGGCTTTTGGAGTCGCCGCGGGCAGTCCCGACTCCCCGCTGCGCCGAGCCGGATTGTTCGGGTTGAGTTCGTCCGGCCAGGGTGCGTTTGGGCCGCCTTTGTCCGCTGGAAAAAGCACATGGTCGAGCTCACGCAGGCGCAAAAGCTCGGGCGACTCGCGTGGCTCCCGTTCACTCGCTTCAGGCCGTCGACCGGAAAGGGCGCGACGCGCGCGCTCGTCGGACTTGCCGGGTTCGCTGTTGGCGAGCCGCGGCGCGGGCCGCTCGCGTGGGGCACCTTTGTGTTTTGTCGCGCTCGGTTTTTTTGCGGGATTGGGCGCTTTTCCTTTGCGAAAGGCGGCCTTCACGGGTGCAGTCGGTTGGGCGGCCTGGGCGTGCCGTGACACCGTGCTCGGTGGCGCTCCTGCCGGTGCCTCAAGAGCCGGGGCGGTCGCCTTGTCTTCTCGTTTCGGTTTCGCGGTCTTCGCGACGGGTGGCTTCGCGACGGGTGGCTTCGCGACGGGCGGCTTCGCGACGGGCGGCTTCGCGACGGGCGGCTTCGCGACGGGCGGCTTCGCGAGGGGGGCGGCGGCGCTTGCATCTTGTGCTCGCGCGTCCGGGACGTCCCCGAGCGACGCGAGCAAGCCGGCACATATGCCCAGCCATGCGCGGCTTCCAATCCCCATGTGTTTTGGGAATTGTCACGGACGCTCTCCTGGGTCAATAAACCGGCCATGTTCCGTCGGCTCGCGCCAGTTTATTTTTCCAAGGACGTTTTTTACGCCTTCTTGCTGGCATTCGGCCTCGGGGGGTGCGGCAGCGAGGACACCGTCTGCACGGCGAGTTGGTTCGCCACGAACGTCGTGTCGACAGCGTGGGGCACGGGCCAGAGCTTCGGACGAAACGAAATGCCGAAGGTGGTGCTCGGGCCGCCCCAGGGCGGGGGCTGCTGCAACGGCTCCTTGGACGTGGTTTCCCTGGGCAACGGAGGCTCGGTCGTCCTCGGATTCGAGCGACGGATCCTCGACGGTCCAGGCGCTGATTTCGTCGTCTTCGAGAATCCGTTCGAATTTGCAAACGATCTCTATGCCGAGCTGGGCACCGTCGAAGTCAGCGACGATGGTGTGAACTTCCACGCATTTCCGTGCACGGCAGTGACGTCGCCGTTCGGACGTTGCGCAGGCTGGCATCCTGTTTTTCTCAACGGCGTCGAGCAGCCGGTGATCCCAAGCAACGCGGGTGGAGATGCCTTCGACCTCGGAGAAGTTGGGCTCACGGAGGCTGCCTTCGTGCGGGTGACGGATCGCGTGGATATCGACCCACCGGATCACGGGTCGTTCGACCTCGATGCCGTCGGGATCGTTCACGGTTCCGAGTGCGGCGCCGCGCCGTGAAGAGCCGTCGCGGAGGGTCCGCAACATTCATTTTTTGCAATGTTTTAATTGGTTTTTTATGCACAGTTGCCCTCGTTGACCCGGCGCGCGCCGATGAGGCTCCGGTCGACGTCTGGGTGGCTGGGGGCGCGCGCGATCCGACGCAGGCGCCGAGGGATCCCACCGCGGCGTCCTTTGTCATCGACGAGCGCGACCTTGACCGCCCGGGGCGTTCGGCGGCCGATGCTCTGGCGCGCGTGCCGGGGATCGAGGTCATGCGGTCCGGTGGCGGGGCGGACCTTGCGACCGCGTCGCTGAGGGGGGCGACGAGCGCGCAGACGCCGGTCCATCTGGCTGGGGTGAGGCTGAACGATGACCTCACCGGCACGGTCGATCTGTCCACATTGCCACTCTGGCTCCTGCGTCG
>CANMZR010000005.1 GCA_947502375.1 Polyangiaceae bacterium | reverse complement strand
GGACCTCGCGTACCCCATGGTCGCTCGGCTGCTCATCGCAGGCACGGCTTACGTGAACCTTTCGCTCGCCGGAAAGCTGCAGCTCGAACTCACGAACCCGAAGCTTCTTTCGCAAGGCCGCGCGGATGCACGAGACGCACTCGCGCGTGTCCTGAGCGAGCTTGCTCCGAGCGGACCCACGTCGCCACCCGAGCACGACCTCGCGCTCGAGCTCGTGGAATTTCTGGACGCCGCAATCACGGCGCTGGTCGCGAGTGCGCGCGAACCCGCAGCGGAACAAGTCTGCACGAGCGCGGAGCCCGTGCATTCAAAGAGCGTCAAAGACGCCCTCGAGCGCGCCATCAAGGAGCGCAAACACCTGCTCGCGCTCCCGGCCATGAGCGCGGGAAAGGGGCCGTGGGTGCGGCGGGCTCGGCTCTTGAGCCTGCTCGGTTCCGACTTGCTCGATGCGCTCGGTGCCGTGAAACGCGGGCAACCGTTCACCGTCAAAGACGACCGGGCCGTTGGCTTTCTCGCCGAAGGCCTCGAAGGGTTGAGCGAGGGGCCCGCCAACGACCTAGCCGCAAGCGTGTTTCGCATCACCAGGGGTTTCGTTTCCGGGCAAGCCAAGAAAACGCCTTCACGCTTTGGAGGTGACATCGTGCGTGGACTCGGTGCCCTCAGACGACTCTTCGCCCTCGATGGCAACCACTCGCTCTTCGGCTTCATCGACGCCGGGCTTGTGAGCTTGTGGAGCGAGCCGAAGCTGCCAGCGGCTGCACTTTCCGAAGCGGGCATCGGAAGCATTTTGGAGGCTCTCGCGCGGCGTGCCTATGCCGCAGATGCTCCCGAACAGGGGGACGTCTTTTTGTTTTTGCTCGCGGTGCTCGAAGGTTTCGCGGACGGTGCCCCGACGCGCTCGAACTCGGCCCTGGAGTTGGCCCGTGAGCAGGATCGACCGATTTTTTTGGCCTTGGCCCTGCGCAGCCCCAACGTCCGCGGGGGACGGGCCCCAGCGGTCCTCAGTGCGGCCGTGACGCGCGCCACCCGCGGGTTGTGCCAGCCACCCGACGCACGCGGGGTGATTGACGTCGAGCAAGCACTGAGCGCGGCGCGGTCGGGTGACCGTCATCAGGCGGTCGTCGGTCTAACGCGCGTCCTCGAGCGCGCGGAGACGGCCGGTTTGAGCGTGCCTCGGCAGACGATTCGGTACAGCGAGTCGAAGGGTCGCTGGGAATTCAGCGCAGAGGTCGGCGCTTCTTTGGCGCAAGATTTCTTGAGCAACGTCGGCACCCTTCAACTCGGAATGGGCACCGGCACGAAGTCGAACACGCCCGGGCGCGTCGAGAAAGTGACGTACGACGCGAACGACGGCACGCTAAGCGGTCGCGAAGAGGCGGCTCGGCACTACGCCCACGTCGCGCTTCTCACGGCCATTTTTGCGCGACTCGATGGGGCACCGCGCCTCGCCGAGAGCGCCGCGCGCCGAGCCCTCGCCACCTGGAACACGGGCGTCCGGCTCGGTGACGAAACGGTCACGCCAAGTGACCGGGCAGCGAAGTGGCCCGAAGATGCCGGCGCGGCCATCGCACTGGCTGCACAGCAGGCGGTCGAGGCTGCGGAGCCCTTCCTCGCCGGGAGTCTCTGGAGTCTCTTGCCGCCCGCGCTCGGCAAGAGCGCCAGCGACGACGACGTGGCGGCGTTGACCGACAAGCTGCCGCCCGTCCTTGCAGGAATGCCGGACCTCGAGCCTATCGCCCGGCGCGCGGCCGCGTCGCTCGAGACGCTCTTCGCTCCCCTCGCCTGCACCCAAAAGCCCGGCGCGGGCCCAACCCTCGAGCGCGTGACCTGCGACGCCTACCCGCTCGCCCTGTCGCTCCGGATCGCCGAAGGTTTGCCGAAGTTGCCGCGGCTCGGTCCGGTTCGCGCCGACGAAGCCCCGGTCTGCGAGGCGTGGCGCGCGCTCGATCGATTCCTCGGCGCGGCGGCCGAGCACCGCTACGACCCCGACGCGTTCACCCTGGCGGTGGGAGCGCTTCGGCGGCTTGGAAAACTCGGCGATGCGGCGGTGTTGCTCGCAACTCAGCGTCATTCGAAACACTGCGCCCCCGCACTCATCGACCACGCTCGCAGCTTCGCTAGCGACGAATCCCTAGGTATTTACCTGCGTGCCGACAACGCGAGCATCGCCGTCATGTGTGCCGGAGGGGCTGCCCGCGACGAGGATATCGCCATGCTCGATGAGCTCACTTCACGGCACACCGTGCCCGCCCGAAACTTCGAGTTGCTCGTCTTCGCCGCGGAGCTAGCAAAGTCGGGAAACCTCGGCCCGCTCCACGCGATGACGCACCGCCCAGGCTTTCTCAACCGATGGCGCCGGGTGTCGCCGGAGCTCGGCTCTCTTGGGTTGCTCGCGCAAACGGTGAGCACGGCGTTGAGCGAACGGCCCGCCGAAGGGTTGGACTCGCAGCCGACCTTCACCGTCCTTTGTGCCATGCCGCAGTCGGGCCTTCGCGAACAGGCGTGCGCCCCCATCCGCGGCCTTCGTTCGGGCACACTCGAAGCGGCCCGAGCCACGGCCCCCGCCGCACTCGAGCGCTTCCTCGAGATCGCAAAGTCCTTGCTCCACCCGCAAGAGCCTTCAGCCCAACCTTCAACCCAGCCTTCAGCCCAGCCTCCGGCTGCCTCCGCTCCGTAGAGCCCAGCCTCCGGCGGCCTCCGCTCAGTGAAGTTTGCTCCGCGACTTGTGCGGCACCCGGGCCGCGTCGAGGGCGTCCTTCGCTCCCGGAGCGAGCAGCGTGCCGCACATCGTGTCGCACAAATACGGTGGGGAATGCCGGAGTGCGACCCCGGCGAGTTTGTTCTTATCGCACGTGCACTGGCCCGCACGCTTCAGCTCCAAAGCTTGTTTCATCTGCGCCGTCGTGAAACCCGCGAGTCGTTCGACCTCACTCCACGGGGTACCGTCCTTCAATTGCTTGCTCGTCAGCGGCTCGTTGGGCGCACCTTCGGGGTTCGCGCAGCAGCGGAAGCTCAAGTAATAGTAATAAAAATCCTCACCGTGCGTGTAGACCTTCGGTCGGCACTGGTTGCGGACGCCGCTGTACCAAGGGCCGCCCGTGTTCACCGCCGCGAACTTCGCCTTCGGGAGTTCGCCCGCGCAGACCTCGTCCGCGTTGCCCGGCATGTCCTCGACTCCAAAGTCGCTGACGCAGCCCTGGGTGCCGCTCGGAACACCTTTCCATAAGCGTGCGAGCTCCTTCCCATCTCGCTTCGCCACCTTCTTCATGTCGGGCCCATCCCATGCATGGTCGCCGTTGCAGCGCGCAGGGTCGCGCGTGTAACCGTAGGGAAAAGGCTTCATCTCCGGGCCTTCACAGGCGAAGTTCCACTCCGACTCGGAGCACATTCGTTTGTCGGCGGCCGCACACTTCACCTGGGCCTGATAGAACGTGTTCATCACCTCGGGGCGAACCCCCTTTTGATTCGGCCACTCGTACTTGTCGATGCAGTAGCGCTTGTGGACACGGCTGCCGACACACGTTGAAGTTGGCTCAAATTGCTCGCAAATGACCTTTTTGTTTTGCGGCGCATACCACTCGATGAGGCACTTGTGCGCGACCTCGCTGCAGTAATCGCCCTCGACGGGCAGCATCCCAGCGGGGCAGCTCCCATCGGCCGCAGGCTCCTTGGCATTCGGTGGCACCACGAGGGGCTGGGCGCTCGGCACTGCGGTCGGACTCACGGCGAGGAAGCCCGGAGCGTCCGTCGGGGGGGCGACGCTCACGAGTCCGGCTGGCCGAGAGCTGTCCCCGCGCGGGCTCGCCGAGGCGGCCGATTGGGCGGGTGCTTGCGCGGCAACAGGAGCGGCGGCGCAGGCGGCCCCGAGGACCATCAGCGACGAAAGAGCGAGGGGGATGCAAAGGGCGGGAGGAAGTTTCATGCGAACCTCGAATTTGGCAGTCCCCGGCACTCAGGACAAGTTCGTAGCCTCAACCCAATCGTTCAGTCCCCCGAATGGTTGGCGGCGGCTCTGCGTCATGGGGGAGCGCCGAGCGGCTGCGCGCGCCCGTAAGTGATCGGGTAACCGCGGCGAACCCACTCGAAGACGCCCTCGTCGATGACGGCCGTCCGCGGGAACCCCTGCCCGCGCAAGGTGTCAACGACATGCCCCGAAGCGGCATGAGGGCAGCCGCAATAAGCGAGGATCCAGGTGCCGTCACGAGGCAGCTTCGCCGTCATTCGGTCGGGATCGTAATACGGAACCGGCAGCGCGCCGGGGATGTGGGAATTCAGCCACTCGGAAGTTGGCCGAGCATCGAGAAGCACCATTTTCGCGCCCTTTTCGAGGGCTTCCTTCACCACGGCGGCCGGCAGAAAGCGCCCTTCGCGAAGCGCAGGAAAATTCGGGTCGGGGCCGCTCGGATGGATGACGGCGTTCTCAAACGAGGGCGGCACTTCTCCCCGCGGGGCGGACTCCACATTCCGTGCGAGGGAGCGCAAGAATGAGGTGACGTCTTCGATGGTCTGCGGCACGAACTCCCCCTGGAAGGCCGGCATCGGCGTCCCGGTGCGTCCGTGCTCGATGGCGTAGCGAAGATAGCCGTCACTCGCACTGAGCAAAAACACTGGATTATTCAAGCTAACGGCGCTAGCGCCCTGGGCCTTGTCACCATGGCAAGAGCTGCACTGTTCTTGAAAAATGGTCGCACCACGCGCCACGTCACCTTGGGCCGCCCCGGTAACGAGCTTCGCCGTGGGCTTCGTTTGCAAGCTGCGCAGGTAGAGAACCAGCTTTCGTTCATCGACGTGCGAGAGCGGGCCACCAAACGACTCACCGTAAGCGCCCATCGGCGTTCCGGGGTGTCCTTGGTCCACCGCGAGCATGAGAAATGCGTCACTCGCGGTGCTCAGAAATTCCGGATTGGCAAGCTGGTTGGCGTTGTCGGACGCATAGCCGCGTCCGGCCTCGGCGTGGCACAGCTTGCAGTACTTTTCGTAAAGCTTCTGCCCCTCGGCGACGACGTCTCCGTCGGGCATGGCCTCGATGACCGTGGCCTCGACCCGCGGACCGCAAGCGGTGAGAAGCGCGACTCCAAGGAGCCATCGGTGATAGCGCACGGGCAGAATGCTAGCGTTGGTGCGACGTCAGCGCCAGCAGCTCGGCAGGCCCATCGGCAGCGCCAGGGAGAGCTCGACCGGCACCGCCAGGGAGACCTCGACCGGCAGCGCCAGGGAGAGCTCGACCGGCTCCGGTAGCGGGGTTGTACGAGCGACGGGACGACGACGGCGCGGCACGGGCATGCGGCGTCCAGCCAGCCACCGTTCGATGCGCTCGAGTTCGCTCGCTTGGAGATCCAAAAGCTCGAGACCCATCCCAACTCCAGGCGTTTCGTCGGTCGCTCCACGCGCTGTCATGACGCGCGCAACAGAAGCGAAAACCAGCAATTCACGGGTCAAACCGTCATCGGGCCGAAAGCAGACCACCACCGTTTCGCCCGCTCGAACGGGCTCGGCCGTCTGCAGCCACAACCCGGCGGCCGAGAGGTCTGTCGCCTGGTAGCGAATGGGTTCGTCGTTGCGCGTCGAGATGACCTCGCAACCAAGTGAAACGGCGCGCCGAATGCCGCGACGGGAGCCCGCGGGTGCCTGCGATTGTCCGGTTTCCATAAGCTGGATCGTGTGACGGGAACCGCCGAACGGCCAAGTTGTTTTCGGTCGCACCGTTCGCACGCGGCCAACCGCCATGACGAGAGTTTCGACCTCAGCTCAATTCGGCTAGAACGACGCATGGCGCAGCAAAAAAAAACCTCACGGACGCCCGAAGCAGCCCTTGCCCTCGCGAGTGCGCTCGCCTCGGACCTCGCGCTACTGGAAGCTCGCTTTCGTGCATTTTCCGGCGCGGATGCCGAATATTCGGCCTTGCTCGAGGCCTGGGTGATGGAGTCCAAAGCCGCGGCCCTCGAGCCCGCCTTCATCCATGCCCTCATCGAGCTCGAGCCGCGGGTTCTCGCGCGGGTCCCCGGCCGCGCCCTAGACGCGATGGCTTATGTAGGGCAGCCCGTCAGCGAGTGGATCGACTGGCTCGCAGCCTCACGCGAGACGACCAACTACACCTATGACCTGACGGCTGAGTCGCTCGAACAGCTCGCCTGGTTTGCGGCGCTGGTGTCCGGCACTGGCTTCGCAACCGCAAAAACCTACGTCGACGAGTGCCTCGGCGATACGGAGCTCAACGACCACATCGTCGCCGCCACGATGACGACGTCGCGTCGCCTCATCTCGGACCCTTTCGCGCGTTTCGGTCGGCGCATCGGTTGGTACGCGATCACGCGGGCCCGGCGTCCCAAGGTGGTCGTCGAGACTGGCGTGGACAAGGGGCTCGGCACCTGTGTGCTGGCCGCCGCGTTGCGAAGGAACCGCGCCGAAGGCCACCCGGGACACCTCTACGGTCTCGACATCGTGCCCGGTGCGGGCGAGCTTCTCAGTGGACCTTACTGCGAAGGCACGAGCCTTATCATCGGGAACTCGCTCGTCACGCTGCGCGAGCTTTCCGAGCCCATCGACCTCTTCATCCACGACAGCGACCACCGTGCCGAGCACGAACGGCGCGAGTTTCAGACGGTGAAAGACAAGCTCGCGCCGAGGAGCGTGGTGCTCAGCGACAACGCCCATGTCACGAGCGAGTTGAGCGAGTTTGCCAAGGAAACCGCTCGGCATTTCGCATTTTACCGCGAGCGGCCCGAGCATCATTTTTACCCTGGAGCGGGGATCGGCGCGGCGTTCTGAAAGCGCGCCCACTGCGCGAAAAAAGCCCCGAGAGGGCTGCCTCGGGTTCCCGTCGCTCGGTTGTTTTTCGAGTGACGGGCAACGCGTCATTTCGAGTGACGGGCCACGCGTCATGAGGCCATGATGCGATCGATGCGACCAGGGCGCGTGGCAGTTTTCGGTGCGGCTGGAGCCTTCGGGTTCCTCGGCGCCTGCGCGAGCGGCGCCACGAATCCGAGCACGGGGAGCCAGTCGGCGAGTGGCTCGGTAAGTGGCTCGGCGGTCGGCTCGGCGGTCGGGGGTTCGGGCGGCACGGCGGTCGGGGGTTCGGGCGGCGGGAGCGGCGGCACGGCCCACTTTGACTACGCGCCGAACGGGGGCACGGGCGGCATGGAGACCTGTGCCGCAGCGGAGGTGAAAGGCAAAAAGGCCCCGGTGGACATCATCTTTGCCGTCGACACGTCCGGCAGCATGGCCAACGAAATCGCTCAAGTGAAGGCGAACATCAACGGTAGCTTCGCCGCGGTCCTCGGCCAGGGAGACCTCGATTACCGCGTGACGATGATCGCCACGAAAGGCACTTCCGCGTTCGCGGTCTGCGTCGCTCCCCCGCTCGGCGGGCCGAATTGTGGGAGCAACCTGCCCCTCTATCGGGCCGTTTCGCAGACCGTCGGCAGCACCAACCCACTGTCGCTCATCCTGTCGACCTACGACAGCGCAAACGCGGTCTTGAACTGGCAAAGCGCGCTGCGCTACGACGCTATCAAGGTGTTCGTGGTCATCACCGATGACAATGCCACGACGGCGGCACAGGCCTTCGACACCGCGCTACTCGCGAAAGAGCCGCTGGGTATTTTCGGTACGTCACTGAAACGAAACTACGTTTTTTATGGGCTTATCGGCATCGACAAGAACGATTCGACCAAGAAATGTTCGGACGCCGTCAACATCGGTTCGGTCTATCAATCGCTCGTGACCTTGACGAACGGCGCGCAGTTTTCGGAGTGCGAGGCCGATTATTCGCCAGCGTTCAGCGCCATCGCCAAGAACGTTCTGGCGAAGCTCTCATGCCACTACGCGGTCCCCAAGAATGGCCCAAATGGCAAGGCCATCGACCCCAAAAAAGTGGCGGTGAAGCTCATCGACGGCATGAACCAGGCGACGCCCTTCGCGAATGTAAAAGACGCGGCGAGCTGCGCGGGGCTCGAATGGTATTACGATGACAACCAGAATCCCGGCTCACTCACGTTGTGCCCGGCGGCCTGCAGCAGTGTCGAAACTCAACTCGGCGGTGAAGTGCGCATCGACGTAGGCTGCCTCGAAGGATGAGCGTGGCAAGCATTCGACGTTTTGGCATTCGACGTTTTGGCATTCGACGTTTTGCATTCGCGGCCCTCGCTGTTCTGGGCGCTTGCCGTGCCCAGAGCGGGAGCGAGCTCGTCACCGGGAAGTCCGTGAGTGCGAGCGCGGGCACCAACGGCGGCGCGAACGGGATGACCGGGACGTTCCAGGGGCCCGGAAGCGAAGGCGCAGGCGGTGCGGAGTCTTGCGCGAAAAGCGTCCTCGAGGGCACGCTCGAGGCGACCAACATCCTCTTCGTCATCGATCGCAGCGGCAGCATGAACTGCAACCCACCGCCGCTTCAATCGAGCAGCGCCTGCGAGCTCAATCCCACCCCAAAGGACCCCGCGAAGCCGACCCGCTGGCAAATCGTCGCCGCGGCCCTGAAGAAGGCCGTCGCCCAGATGCCCGCGACCACCCTCGTCGGCATCAGCTACTTCAACTCCGACGGCAACTGCGGCGTCTCGCAAACGCCCTCGGTGCCCCTCGGCCCGCTCTCGGCCGCGCAGCTCAACGTGCTCGGCGCGAGCATCGACGGCGTCGTTCCGAAAGGCGCGACGCCCATCGTGGGTGCGGTCACGCTGGGATACAAACATCTGCATGAAGAGCTGAAGCTTCCTGGCAATACGTTCCTCGTCCTGCTCACCGACGGGGCCGAGACGTGCGCCAAAAACCTAGAAGAAAAGCTGGTCATCGAGACCGTGCCGCTGGCCTTGAGCGTCGGAGTCCGCACGTTTGTCATCGGCGCTCCTGGAAGCGATCCGGCACGGGCTTTCTTGTCACGCATCGCCTGGGCTGGCGGCACCCCAATCGATCCGCAGTGCAAGCACGGGAGCAACCCCGCGACCGAGGGAGACTGCCACTTCGACATGACGGATCCGAGCCTCGATTTTGCGACCGAATTGAACGCCGCGCTCGAAAAAATTAGCGGAACGGCACTCAGCTGCGAGCTCGATCTCCCGAGCGCAGGCGGCGAAGAAATCGACTACGAAAAGGTGAATGTGACGTTCGCGACTTCGATGGGCAACCACCTCGATTTCTTTCAAGACACCAAAGCCTGTGCGAACGCCAACGGCTGGCAATACAACGCCGACAAATCAAAGATCATCCTCTGCGGCGTCACCTGCGACCTCGTCAAGACGGATCCGACCGGGACGCTGACGCTCGAGTTCGGCTGCGCCACGCAGGTGGCCCTGTGAGCCGTCACCGCGGCGACGTGGCCAGCTTTCGTAGCTCGGTGGCGCTCGCGGTGGCGCTCTCGGCCTGTGCAAGCTCGCCCGCGCACACGGGTTCGACCGCAAGCGGCGGCGGGGTGGGCACAGGGGGCGGCGTGGCGGGAACGGGCGGCCTCGGTGGCGCTGGCGGAGCGGACGCTGCGGGCTGTGAGCCGAACGCGACACGGGCCTGTTACGAGGGGGCGGCGGGAACGAAAGATGTGGGTTCTTGCAAAGGCGGCATGGCCGAGTGCCTCCCCGATGGGAGCGGCTGGAAGGGCTGCGAAGGACAGGTTTTGCCCGCGCTCGAGAGCTGCCTCACGCCGCTCGACGACGACTGCGACGGCAAGGTCAACGAGGCCGGTGAAGGCTGCGCCTGCAAGCCCAATTCCTCAGCGTATTGTTACGACGGCGAACCGAAGACCGAGAACGTCGGGGCCTGCCTGCCCGGGGTGCATGTTTGCGACGCCGAAGGCCTCGCGTGGGGACCTTGCAGCGGGCAAGTGCTGCCGAGCACCGAGTCGTGCACGACGCCGCTCGACGAGGACTGCGACGGCGTGAATCCGCTCTGCCCAACGAACTGGGCGGTTCGGGCCGGTGACGCGGGAACCCAGCTTATTCATGGGCTCAGCGTCGATACGGCCGGCAACAGCTTCATCGTGGGGGAGCTCGAAGGGACGCTGACGCTGGGCACGGTGACGCTGACGAGTGCCGGTGGTTCGGATGCCTTCGTGGTCAAAGTGGACCCTACCGGAAAGGCGCTCTGGGGGTTTCGTTACGGAGACGCGGGGGACAACCAGTCCGCGCTCGGCGTCGCCGTCGACGCGTTCGGAAATGCCTTCGTCACAGGCTACTTTCGCAGCGTGATCGCCTTCGGAGCGACGACGTTGACGAGCGTCGGTGGCTCGGATGCGTTCGTGGTGAAGCTCGCCTCGGCGGACGGGCAGCCAAGCTGGGCGGCGCGCTTCGGCAACATCAGCGACGATCAGGTTGCCACGGGGCTCGCCGTCGATTCGGGGGGCAATCCGATCCTCACGGGCGCCTTTGCCGGAACGATGACCTTCAACGGCAACATCACCGCCATCGGCGCTCAAGACGGCTTCGTTGCGAAGCTCGACGGCGCGACCGGTGCCGCACTCTGGGGGACGCGCTTCGGCGGCACGGATTACGAGGGTGGACGTGGGGTCGTCGTGGATTCGGAAGGCCAGGTTCACGTCGTTGGGGAGTTTTCAGGAGCGTTCAGTCTGGCCGGAAAAAACCTCGCGAGCGCGGGCAGCACCGACGTGCTCCTCGCGCGTTTCGATGGGCTCACGGGAACGCCGAAGCAGGCGGCTCGTTTCGGTGGAACAGGCAGCGATATCGGCCGCGCGGTGACGCTTGGAAAATCCGGCGGTCCGCTCATCGCAGGCGAGTTCGAAGACGCCATCGACCTCGGTGGCGGCGTGCTCACGAGTGCCGGCGGACTCGATATCTTCGTCGCTGAATTCAACGCGCAAAGCCAACACCTGCAGAGCCGGCGCGCCGGAGGGAGCGGCGACGAATCCGCACTCGCCCTCGCCCACGATGCGAACGGCAACCTCGCGCTCGGAGGCTTCACCACCGGCGCTCTCGACCTCGATTCCGGGGCCCTGCAGAGCCACGGCGGGCGCGATATTTTGGTCGCGAAACTCGACGCGCAGCTTCACGGCAACTGGGCCCGCGTTCACGGGGATCCAAGCTTTTATCAACAATCCACAGCGGTTGGCTGCGGTCCACAAGGCGCCGTCCTCGCTGCCGGCTTCTTCACGAGCCAAGCCGATTTTGGAACAGGCGTGACCGCGAGCGCGGGCAGCACCGACGTGTTCCTCGTCAGCTACCCACCGTGAACGCCATCACAGCGCCTGCGGCTACTCGGCACAGCGCCTGCGGCTACTCAGTCCACTCGCCCAAATACTTGGGAAGCATGTTCCGCCACGTCGGCCAGTCGTGATGCCATTCCGGTCCCCACGAGTCCACGCGATTCGGGATCCCTTGGTTGCCGAGCACGTTCGCCAAAGCCCAGCTCTCACCGATGTTTTCGGCGCGCCCCTCGCCGGTTGCGAACAAGATGAAGCGCTCTCGGAGTTTGTCGAGATGGGGTCCCTTTAACGTGGGCACGAACTGCAGCGGTGAAGAGACGAAGTACTCTTGCGTGTACTTGAACTCGGTCTCGATGAACCGAAGGATGTTGAACGTTCCGCTCATCGCCAAGGCGCGGCTGAACACATCCGGGAAACGGCACACCACCGCGGCCGAGTGAAACGCGCCAATCGACGCGCCGCTCGCCCAAATAGTCGCCGCTGCATCCTTGCAGTCCCGCCGGATGGCCGGTGCCACCTCGTGTCGGATGTACTGATGAAACTGGTGTTGCATCCACATCCGATGCTCGGGCGTGCCCTCTTTGCTGAACCACACCTGCCCGCCCACGCTGTCGCAGGAGTAGACTTTGATGCGACCCGCATCGATGAGATCTTTCAGCACTCGGATGACGTGGAAGCGCTCGATCTCGCCGGCGTCACCACCCGCGGTCGGAAAAATCAGCACGGGCTGGCCGCGATGGCCCCAGCGATTCAGCGTCACTTCGCGCCGCACGCGCTCGGAATACCAGGTTGAAGATTCGTGCATAGGGAGACTCACTTAATGGATGCGCTCTCGGCGCGCCACTTCTGGATGCGACCCCAGAAGAGTTCGGTGAACTGCTCTATCTCGTGAGCGGGGTAAAGCACGGTGACCTTCTGGCGCACGGCGTCCTTCGCCTCGTCGCTCGCGAAGAATTCCCAGGCGACCGCATCGAGGTGGGAGAGATGCTTCGCGCAGAACTCCTCGAAGCGGGCCGACTCGAAGCGAGCTTCGGCGAGCCGTGCGTAGCCGTCCAGGCGCTCTTCAAAGGTTCCGCCGCTGTCGGCAATGTCATAAAATGGCGTCCAATCCAGGGTTTGGCGCATTTTTCGCTTCGTCGCGGCGCAGTAAATGCTCCAGCGCAGGTAGGCGGTGACGAGCCACGGGAAGTGGTAATGCAGGCTCGTGACCTGGGAGTCCGGGCATGGGTTCGCAAAGTCGATCGGGTGCCACACGCCGTTCTTGCGGAGAGATTCACAACTGTTGAACTCCCAGCCGAAGAAGGCGTTGATCGTCAACGTGATCTTGCGCAAGTGCTCGGCTTCTGCCGCGGGGATGAAGTTCTCGTCCATCGTGTAGCGGTCGTGCAGCGGTGCCTCCGGGTTGTAGAGCACGTGATGGGTCTGCGGACCGAAGCCGATGGTGCGAACAAAACGGTCAAACGGGGCGACTCCGGCTTGCACATGCATCACGTCCGTGCCGGATTTTTCATAGGCCTCGCGGAGTGCGGGCTCATCGGCGCAGCGAACGACCGAACGCCAACCACCGCCATCGTAAGGTTTGACGAAGTTCGGGTAGCCCACGAGCTCCCCAAGTTTGCCAAGGTCGAAGAGCTTCGCGTAGCGGCTCAAGGTCGGGTGCACGTCGGGGTTGGCCTCCGTGTAGGCCTTCGGCGGCACGAGCCAGGTCTTCGGGATCGGCATCCCGAGGCGCAGCATCGCACAGTAGGACGTGTGTTTCTCCATCGACTGCAGCGACCACGGGTTGTTGAACACGTAGAGGTCGTTGACGATGATGGCTTTTTTAATCCACTCGCGGCTCGTGTGGTACCAGTGGGTCAGTCGGTCGATGACGACGTCGTATTTGCAGTCACGTTCGAGGTCGAAAGGCTCGATGAAGACGCGCTCGACCCCGAAGCGGATGGTCCCCTCGGCGCTCGGGATCCGCAGATCCAAGCGGCGCATCATGTGCTCGTAACAGAGCGGCCAACAGACGTCGGCGCCCAGCGAAAGACCAATCGTACGAATCAATTCCTTGTCGCTCACGTTCTTACCTCACTCGTAAACCATCATCTGCGGACCACGGAACAGCCACGACAATCCCTCACGGGAACGGTCACGCCAGTTCTCCCAATTGTGACCGTCGCGTGCTTCGACGAAGCGCACTTGCATGCCGGTGCTTTCGAGGATCGGCACGAGCGAACGGTTCTCGTAAATCAACGACTCGTAGACGCCGCAGCTCACGAACACGCGCTCGCTGACGGGCTTCGGATCGTTGCGAAAGGCGTTGATGAACTCGACCACGCGGTCAAAGACGGGCCCGCGATGGTTGCGCCGACCGATGTCGGTGAATGCGAACGAGCCCGACTGAAGGAGCAAGCGCCCCCAGAAGCCGGGGTAGCGAATGGCAGTCGAGAACGATGCCACACCACCGAAGCTCGCACCCATGAGGCCACGCGCGCGCGGCTGATCGAGCAGCGGGTAGCGCGACGCCAGGTGCGGCACGAGCTCTTCGGTGAGGTAACGTGCATGACGCTCGTCATTGCCGTATTCGACGAGGCGGTCGGGCGAGTCCACCATGGCGACGATGATGTCCGGGACCTCGAGTCGCTCGAGCAGGTTGTCAAACACGCTCTTCATACCCGAGTATTTCAAATAATCCGCACCGTCGTGCATCACCAAGAGTGGGTATTGACGCGACGGCCGGTAACGGGCGGGCAGATAGATGTGACCGCCGCGCCGAGCTCCAAACGCGGCACTGTGGAGCGAAAATGGCTCGAGCACGCCGCGCCGGGCCTTCGGATCGGGCAGCACCCACTCGGGCATTTGGTAGCCCTCGCCCTGCAGCACGCTGTTCGCTCCGAAGGGATCGCGGGCTCGGTGCGGATTCAGCGGATCTTGCACCCACTCGTTGCCGTGCGCGCGGATGACCTCGAGCTTGTATTCGATGCGTGAGCGCGGCGGCACTTCGATGGTCAGCCACCAAAAATCGGTTCCGGCGACTCTCAGGAGCGGCTGCGCGGTTTCGAGACCATAGATAAAATGACGGAGCTTCACGCCCTCGGCTTCACCGCGCCAAACAAAGGTGGCTGCCGTGCCTTCGACGAGCGGGAAGCTGCGACCCTTCATCCAGGCGTCGAGCTCGTCGTGGGTGGGCGTCGCGGCGATGAACCCTTCGATCGACGCGTTCATGACGTCTCTTCCGTGAAACTTCGGCAGCACCCATCGAGCTCGAGCGAAGACACGTTCTCGGCGCTGTGAATCGTCTCGCCTCGGAGCGTCAAGTGCGAGCTCGTCGGAAACGCGAGCACGCGCGCTGGCGCAAACCTGCGAGCCATCACGCTCACGCGTTCTTTGTCATCGAGATGAAGGCGCTGTTCGGGCTGCGGCAGGACCACGGTGCCCTTCAAAATACCGAGGCCGAAATCGAGAATTTCAGCCGCGACGGCGCCCTCGGGGGTGTTGTCGTGAAACAGCACGACGCGTTCGCTGATGGCCATCGCCCCGCCCGACCAGGCAAACACGGCCTGGGTATCGAGCAAGCCGGCGAGGTCGAACAGACGCATCCGATTGAGCAGCGTGGCGACGTGACCGCCAGCGACCGCAATCGCTTTCGAGTCTGAAAGCAGCGCGGACAGCTCGTCCATGTGCCGCCGCACGTCCGGGCGCTGGCCGGGGCTGAGGGCCTTTTCGAATTCAGCGTGCACCTTGGCGCACTGTTGCAAATGATACTCATCAAGCTTCTGAACGGCGACGACGGATGCGAGCTCTTCCTGCTCGAGGACTTCTTTCGGCGCGGAACGAAGGCGAATCACGTGGTTCGCGGCGAGCTCGTGCTCCAGGCGAATGCGGTAAAAATCTTGTTTGTAACGCAAGATTTCTTGTTTCTTACGGTGGGCATCCGCGAGTTCTTTGTCGGCCTGAAAAACCTCGTCCGCGCGATGGTGCAAGCGCAGATTGACGGTGTTCCCACCGAGGTAATCCGTGAGCTCCTGGTCTTCGTCTTCGCGCTCTTGCCAACCGGCGGTCACGAGCGCGAAGCGACCGCGCACGGCGAGCGACGCGACGGCCGAGGACAGCGTGCGAACGAACCGTTGCTGGCCGAGCACCGCCACGGCGCACGGCCGACTGCGCCCCTCATCGTGGACGGAAGCCTGTCGAACGCGCGGCTGCGGCTTCGAGGATTGGCGACGAGCGAGAGCCACGGCGTTCATGCTCAGCGAGCGAGGACTTTGACGGTGCGGCCCGTGAGGTCAAGCATGCGGCGGAGCTCGTCGTAATCCGGGTGCTTCATGCGAATGTAAGCGTTCGCCATGTAACCGGCGTCCACCGGTTGGGTCGGCGTTCCTGGCGATGGCAGGTGCACGTCGATGATCCACTGACCGAAGGCGCGCTCGATGTCACCGAGGCCGCGGTAGTCCACGATGCGACCGTCCTGGCTTGGGCGCAGTGCAACGATGCCGGCCGACATGCGGCGCGACAAGGGCTGACTCGCGCGGCCATGGACCATCGTCATGGCCCACTCGCGATAGATATCGATGTCGTTGCCGGTGGCGTAGAGATCCCAGGCGCGCACGCCCGGCGGACGACAGCCGATTTCGCTGAATTTCAGCCCTTTCGGGCCGGCGAACCACTCCATGTGCGTCGGGCTTGATTCGATGCCGAGGGCACCGAGCACCTTGCGACCCATCCGCTTCAGCTCATCGTAGCCGCTGACCGCATCGATGCGGTTCGTGGCGATGAACTGCGGATTGATCCAGCGGTGCCGCATCGCATCGAGCACGTTGGGATAATAGTGGCTGACGAACTCGTGGATGACGCGCCCGCCGACGGTGAGCGTGTCCCAGAAGCCCTCGTGCCCTTCGATGAACTCTTCGATGGCGACGCTGCGACCGGCGGCGACTCCGAAGGAACGTAAAGCGGTCTCGAGCTCGGCGGCGTCGTTGCATTTCATCGTGCCAGAAGCACCTGCGGCATCGCGCGGCTTCACAATCAACGGGTAGCCGATACGGTTTGCGAATTGACGGATCTCTTCTGGATCGCTTGAGCCTATCGACTGGGCACAGGCCACACCCGCCTGCCGGAGGGCCTCCTTCATCGCGGGCTTGTCACGGCACAAATAAGTCGTCTTGACACTCGTGCCGGGGAGCCCGCAGGCCTCGCGAACTTTGGCGGCGCACATGACGTGAGCCTCAATCGTCGACTCGAGTTGGTGGATCGGAACTTTGCGCTGCAGGGCTTTGACGACCCGCTCGACCTGGGCGGTGCTGGTGACGTTCGAGACCTGTTCGTAGTGCACCATCTGCGAGCGGAGCTCGTCACCGAGGGCTTCGAGGGGCCGCTCGCCGATGCCGATGACGCGCGCTCCGACGGCATGCAAGGCGCGCACGAAGTCACGCTGGTTCGAAGGGAATGCGGGCTCGAGGAATACGACGTTTACGGGCATCGGAAGGTTTTGGACTTTAGCAGAAGCGAGCCAAAATTGCGATGATTCCCGCAGAGTTCGAGCGTTCTCAGCGCATGGACACTGCTTTTCTTCAGGCGCTTTCACACGGGCACGGAACGGCGAAACCCCGCTCGCGCGACCTGGGAACACGAAGCCGAAGCCGGCGTGTTTTTGTGCGGCGCCTCAACTCGGTGCGAGCGCGCGGTAGAGATCTTCGTACTCGCGGACCCGGTGGCTCCAACCGAGCTCTGCGCGCATGCCGTTTTGCACGATGCGCGACCAAGCGCGACTCGAACGGTACGTATCGACGGCCGCGCCGAGGGCCCACTTCAAGCCGACCGCGTCGAAGTGATCAAAGACGAAACCGTTGCCCTCGCCCGAGCGGGGATCCCACTGGCGGACGGTGTCTGCAAGCCCCCCGGTTCGGTGCACGATAGGCGGGGTGCCGTAGGCGAGGCTGTACATTTGGTTCAAGCCGCATGGCTCGTAGCGCGAGGGCATGAGGAACATGTCGCTGCCGGCTTCGATGAGATGCGCCAAGGGTTCGCTGAAACGATTGATGAAGGCGACTCGATGGGGCAGCCGATGCGCCAACTCCGCGAAAAACGCTTCGTATTTTGCCTCTCCCGAGCCGAGGACCACGAGCTGCACGTCGCGCTGCCGGAACAGCGCCGGCAGGGCTTCAAAGCACAAATCGAGGCCTTTTTGCCAGGCGAGCCGCGTGACCATGCCGATGAGCGGTACCCCGGGCCGATTCGGCAACCGAAGCTGTTGGAGCAGCGCGGCCTTGTTCGCGGCCTTGCCCGTGAGATCATCCGCGCTGTAGCGGGCCGGGAGATGGCGATCTTTCGTGGGGTTCCACTCGGCGTCGTCGATGCCGTTCAAAATACCGAAGAGCACGTCACGGCGCTGGCGCAAAAAACCATCGAGGCCGACGCCGTGCTCCACCGTCTGAATTTCGCGGGCATAGGTCGGGCTGACGGTCGTTATCGCGTTCGCGTAAAGGAGCCCGGTCAGCATGAAAGACATGCGCCCCTCGGCGAGGTGCTCCTGATGAAAACTGGCGGCGGTCATGCCCAGTCCGACTTCCGAGATGGCCGAGGCGGCGAACGTCCCCTGGTGACCGATGTTGTGGATCGTCAGCACCGAGCGGGTGTTCTCGAAGAGCCGGTCCCACGCGAACACGGTCTTCAGCATCAGCGGCAAGAGGCCCGTCTGCCAATCGTTGGCGTGGACGATGTCGGGCGCAAAACCGAGCTGCTGCGCTATCCTGAGGGCGGCCCAATTCAACAACGCAAAGCGCAGGTGCTCGTCCGCGTCGCCGGTGTAAATGTTCGGCCGATCGTAGAGCCTGGGGCAGCGGATCAAGTACACGGGCACGTCCGAGTCCGGCAGGGTGACCTCGAGCGTCTCGAAGGATATCCTTGATTGACCGATGGCAAGTGTAATCGGTGGAATGAGCAATTTAAGCCGGTAATTGCCTTCGAAGATCCGCCGGTAGCAAGGCAAGACAATCCGCACATCATGCCCTGCGGCCCGAAGCGCACGGGGCAAGGCGGCACCCACATCCCCGAGTCCACCGGTCTTCGCGAAGGGTGCGACCTCCGCGGAAACGAACAAGACATTCATGCGTAGTGCACCTTCACGGTCTCGATGATTTTTCCAAGGGCACGGCGCGCGACGTCGGTGCTGGCCGCGCGCACAATCACATGACCATCCCCTTCGTAACTGTCACTTTTCGGGGCGCCCACCCGCGGCAATTCCGCTTCTTCCACGTAGCGACCGACCGCGGCGTTTGCTTCCGCGAGGCCACTTGTGCCGCTCACGCGACCGCGGCCCATCCCGCGCAAAAAGGCGCAGCCCACCGCATGGCGGCGGTGCCAGGGTCCATCGAAAGCGCCGTCGATGACGGCACGAGCCCACGCGCGGTACGGATCAAGCTCGTTCGCGAGCCCGATCATCCGCGTGATGTTGGCGCCCGGTGGACGCTGGGCGATTTCCCCGATGGCGACCGAGCCGTCCGGCCGCCGGAACCACTCCATGTGGGTGAAGCCATCGCGGAGACCGAGCACTTGAATCGCCTGGATCCCGACGTCACGCACCGCGGCAAACTCAGGCGTCTCGATCGAGCGGGGCAAGAGGCAACACCACTGAATCCATGGGTTTTCGAGAACTTGAAGGGGCGTAGGCAGGTAGTACGAGATCGAGTCCGCGCGCGGGACGCCGCCGGTCGTCACGGTGTCGAAGCTCCCCTCCACTCCCGTTAAAAACTCCTCGGCGAGCACGGGACTCTGTGCGCTCGCACCCATGCCGCCGATGGCGCGAAACAGATCCTCGGCGGAGTTGACGCGGAAGGTCGCTTTGGCGCCCATCCCAGCGGGTGGTTTCAAGACCATCGGAAAACCGACGAGCCGCATGAATTGCTCGGCATCGCTGCGGGTACGGATGAGTGCGTGCTTGGCCACCGGGAGTCCAGCGGCACGCAGGCGGTCTTTCATGCGGGCCTTGTCTCGAAACAGGTCCGCCGTATCCGGATCGGTTCCGGGCACGCCAAAGTGTTCTCGCAGCTTCGCCAACTGCACTTGAATCACCTCGAGGACGCCGACGATGCGCTGAGGCTGGCCGTACTTTTTTCGAAGCCAATCGACCGCTTCCGCAAGCTGCCCGGTCGATAGACCATCCTTCACCGTGACGACGTCCGAGAAGAGTTTGCGATCGTGACCGCGCGGCGCCTCTTGCACCACGGCAAGCAAGCGCACCCCGTGCAAACGCGCCGCTGCACGCGCGAAACGAAGGGTGGTCTCGAGCGGAAACGGAGCCACGAAAACGACGGGTCGCATGAGGTGCGGGAGCCTAGCCGAAGTCCGGCCCCGAAGGATCGGTGACGAAGCGAACCGCAGGCACGCCTGGGGCGATTTGAGGAGCGGAGCCGTCGAGCAGAGAACACAACCGCGCCCAAGCAACCCTGCCACCGAGAAAACAAACGCAGGCCGCTGCAAAAAACACCGCTGCCACGGCCGCATGATCGGGAGACGTGACGGCGGCTCTCCACATCGCCGGCCACAGACTTTGCAGCGCGGCCCTGGGCAGCGGTTCGGCGTAGCGCGGGCAGCTTGACCTTCTCCGGTGGATCATCGGGCAAAAGACCGCCTACGGGTACGCGCGTACCTTCGTTGCATGGATGACATGCTCCTTTTTGGTGACGAGCGGGGCCAGGTCGTCCAGCAAGCTCACGCGCAGCCGACCCGAGCGTCAACTTTCTAGGAACTGGAGCTACCGTTTACAATGGCTCCTCTTGAAGGGCTGAGCAGGTCGAATTCGTCTTCAACTTCGCTATCGATTCGCGAGGGAGTGGTAGCGCCTGCATCCTTGCGGCCCCGTTCTTCGAGCTAGCGCTTGATTGCTGCCCGCGGCATCTCGCACTGCGCCATCACGTTCTTTAGGGTGACCGGAGTTCCAGTCTCTCGAAGTTCGCGTACGACCTCCACAAGCATTTGTTTAGGTTCGTCGTGCTCACGTCGTGCTCTGTAGCCATGCAATCGGTTGCTGGTGGTCGATGATCGTTCAGCAGGTCTCGTTGGTCGGAAGCCCATATCTCACTCCGCTTCCCGTCTGTTTTTCCGGCGGCTGATGGTCTTCAGGCCAAAGCCACCGTCGACTTCTAGGACGGAGCCCGTCATGTACGACGCGTTTTCGCTCGCCACGAAGGATACTACCTCCCCAATTTCGTCCGGTGTGCCAGCCCGTTCCGAGCACATTGTTCCCAGGATGGCGTTCTCGTATTCGCGCGCAAAATGCTTCGTCATATCGGTGCGAATGTACCCGGGTGCGACCACGTTCGCCGTCAGATTTCCGCGCGGTGAAATTTCAGCAGCCACCTGCCGGGCCATCGCGTGCAGCGCCGCTTTGCTCGCCGCATAGGCGGTGTTCCCCTGCGTTGCCCAGCTCGTTGCGGCAGGGCTCCCGATGTAAATTACCCGTCCGAATTTTGCCCGCAGCATGTCCCGTAAGACCGCCTTCGTCGCTACCACGGCTGACCAAAAATTCACCTCGAACACCTCACGCATTCCCGCGACGTTCGCCCCAAGCATCGGTGAGCCGTTCGTGATGCCCGCGTTATGCACGAGGATTTGCGCGGGGCCGTGAATTTGAGTGGCTTCGAGAATCGCGGCCTCGAGCGAGCTTGCGTCCCGAAGGTCGCACTGATGTGCCGTTAATGAGCGCCCGGCGTGGCCTGCCTCTTCAACGAGTTGATGGGCCTCATCTCCACTGCGATTGTAAAAAATAGCCACCTTGGCTCCGTCGCGCGAGAGGAGGCGGGCAATACTCTTTCCGATTCCGCGAGCTCCACCGGTAACAATGGCAAGGCGGCCGCGATGATCAACGTCCAAGATTAAGTCTCCGCGGCGGGATGCCCGAAGATTAGGCACGAGTTGGTCCCGCCGATGGCGAAAGAGTTGCTGAGTACCGTTCGAAGGCCAGGCATCGAGCGCTGGCCTTCTGGTACATAGTCGAGATCGCAGCGGGGGTCACGATGCTCGAAATTCCGGGTTGGTGGGACCCGTTGCTCCTCGAGAGCTTTGACGGCGATGACTGCCTCCAGGGCGCCCGCGGCCGCGATGAGATGGCCGGTGCTGCTCTTCGTCGAGACCACCGGAATTTCGTAAGCGCGCGGGCCAAGGACTTCCTTGAGAGCGCTCGTCTCGGTCTTGTCATTCAATGGCGTAGACGTTCCATGCGCGTTGACATGATCGATGTCTTCTGGACGAAGGCGGGCGTGTGCGAGCGCTGCCCGCATAGCCGAGACGGCCCCCCGCCCATTAGGAGGGGGCGCCTGAATCTTGTAAGCGTCACTCGACGAGCCGTAGCCCAGCAATTCGGCGTAAATGCTCACACCGCGAGCAAGCGCATGGTTCCGTTCTTCGAGAATCATTGCGGCGGCACCTTCGCCGACGACGCAGCCGTCGCGTTTGTAATCGAACGGTCGAGATGCCGTCTCGGGGTCGTTTTTACCGCTGACCGCGTCGAGGTTGCAGAATGCCGTGAGTTCGATCGGGTTCAACATTGAGTCAGCGCCTCCAGCGACCATCACGTCGGCATCCCCGCGCGAAATCACCCAAGCGGCTTCGCCGATGGATTGAGAACTCGCCGAGCAAAGGTTGACGTTGGTGAGCGAGGGGCCACGCGCGTCGTAGCGGATTGCTGAGTATGCCGAGACAAGGCACGGGCACTGTTGCAAAAACATCAGCGGGTTGATGAGCGTGGACGCCCGCGCCAGGAGCTTGTCGAGCCGCACCGCGGCCCGCTCGTTTCCGGAACCGTCGTTCATCAAGTCTCGAAAGTATGCGTCGAGCTGCTTGAGGTCGGCGCCCAGCATCGTCGTAAGTGCATCGTAGCCGCCCCGTCCCGCACCCATGAAGATTCCCGTGCGTTCCGGGTCGTACTTGCCGGGCGCGAGTCCAGAGTCGAGCCACGCCTTCTCGATGGAGCACATAGCAAGAGTTTGTACCCAGTCGGTCAACCTGAGCGCTCGTAAGCCGTTGCGATCGGAGATGATCAGGCTCGGGTCAAAATCCTCAATAATTCCGCCAATTTTTGAGCGAATCGCCTCCGTGTTGAACCTTCGAATAGTCTTAATGCCATTCTCACCTTTACAGAGGCGCTCGAACACTTCCGCGTGTTCGATACCAAGTGAGGTAATAACACCGAGCCCAGTAACGACAACTCGCCTATCGAATCCTTTACGCAAGGATGCCCCCTTTCCGCTCAAAGCTGTTAAACAGTTTGGTGAGATAGTCGATGGCGTCGCCGTTGGTTTCGGGGTCAAGCCGTCTGTGAACCAAGACGAATTTCGCCTTCGCAACGACGACCCTTTCCACTGTCGCAATGGCCGTCACTTCGGCGCTGTTTGGCGTCACCTCTCCTAGCTCAGCCTCAATTTTCATCTGGTCTCCTGGAAATACAGGGTGCTTGAACGTCGCTCGGCTAACGGAGGCAAGGGCGGCGAGCGTCCACCGACCACGGACGTCGACCTCCGAGCGAATGACAAGGTAGCCTCCTGCCTGGGCCATGCTCTCGAGCGTCAAGCAGCCCGGCCAGAGTGGAAACCCATGAAAGTGGTGCTCCATTACGTCCGACTCACGCGTGATATTCTTGATTACCGTCACTCGCGAGTCTGGCACGAATTCGGCGACGCGATCCAACAGGAGGTACCTCATTGGTTCCCCGGCAGTTTCGGGACAAGCCAAACACACGCCACTACATGGTTGGTCGTTGTGGTGAAGGCGCGCTCCACCCTGACGGGCCCAGCAAGTTTCGCCGCCGTTGCCGCCAGTCCGATGCCGTCCGCCTCGGTCGAAATTTGCAGCAACGAAAGCCCTCCGCTAAGGCCGTGGCTGAGCGCCTTGAGGACGGCTTCCTTCGCGGCGAAGCGCGCTTCCGGGCTCGCGCCAATCGATGCCGATATCTCTCCGCGTTCGTTGGGAGTGAACAGCAGCTCAGCGAAACTCTCACTGTTTCGCGCAAGCGCATGTTGAATGCGGTCGTGCGCGACGACATCGCACCCGACACGCGTACCTTTCGGGTAAGTGCCGATCGTCACGCTCTGTTCAAGCGGGATTGTGAAACCTCGTGCGTCTTGTGCTCGAGTGAAGGTCATAAGGTACTTATGTGATCTTTAACGGACGCCATGTAAGCCTTGAGGGATGCCCGGTCAATTCCAGTCGGCGGAGCCAGCGCCTCGCCGAAAGAGACGCGGTAACGAAGCGTCGAGGGACGGGTAATGCGTACGGGTGTGGCAGCGCAATTCGCCCGGGCGGCGACGTAGCCGGCACCAGTGCGAAATGAGCCGATACCATCGCCCATCGTTCTACCTTCCGGAAAGATTAGGACGGTCCAGCCTTCCGCGAGGCTCGCGCAGCACCGGTCGACCATCTCCTTTAACGACTTCAAGCTGTCGTCGACGACGATCACGCGGCTTCTTGGAAAAAAAGGGCGAAGGAAGACCGACGTTGCAATGTCGGCGTGGGCAACGATCATCGTACGCCTCGGGGACGCCAACTGTACCAACAAGCCGTCAACGACGCGGCTCGCATGGTTGGCCATCATGATGAGAGGTCCGGTAGGCGGTACCAGCTTCGCGCCTACTACCTCGAGCAGGCCTGATATCATCGAGGTCCGCTCTCGCCGAGACTGGAAAAATTCAGAAACATCTCAAGGTTTTTTCGTTTTGCGCCCGAGGCGGGACTTTCTCCTGGTGTGGGCCAGCCGAGCGTGATGAGGCCGCCAAATACAAGCTTAGGGTGCAGCCCGAGCATCTCGTGGATGGCACCGTTCAAGAACGGGACCGGTCCGGAATGAAAGCACGCGGCAAGCCCCATTGCGTGTGCGGCAAGGAGCATGTTCTGCGCAGCCATGCCGAAGCTGATAAGGTTCGGGTTCCAGCCGGCTCCACACAAGGGGTCGGCGAAGAAATCGGATATGACGGCTTCCATACGCGGAGCGAAGGGCTTGTAAAACATCGCCACCACCACGGGCGCATTGCGCACCACGTGAAAATAGCTAATGGAGTGCTCTACGAAGTGCGTGAAGTGGGGGTCAACGGAGCGAAGGAGGGCCTCTTGGGCTTTTGCATCCATCACGTCGGACAACCGCTCGATGTCTTCCTTCGAATCGAAGAAGGAGAATCGCCACGGCTGGCTGTTCCAGTTCGACGGCGCCCACCGTGCACTCACAGCAAGTTGTCCAAGAAGCTCTCTGGCGACGGGGCGATCTTGGTAGGATCGTAGGCTTCGACGCTCCGCGATGGCGCGGAGTAAGTCGAGTGTCGCCGGGTTCCGTGGCGTTTTAATGGTGGGTTGCGATTCACTCATAGTGGTGAGGTGGTGACGTCTAAAGCGTGGCCGCCACGAAATTCCGTAAACCGATATATCACGACGCCATCGTCTGATACAATGAGGGCGCAGGCGCCTTTGCGAGCCAAGTTGTCGAGCTCGGCCTCAGAACTCTCGTAAGGAAGGCCTAATGCCGCGGCGGTCTGGTTGACCGTGAGGTCGCCGCCGCATCGCTGCGCAAGACGGATACATTTTGTCGAAAGCGGGACGTCTTCGATCTGGGAACGCGTGGGTGTGCGTCCGGTTCGCGACGCGGTCAGAACCGCAAGCCCGATGGTCAACGGGATGGCGCCGAGTGCGAGAAGGAGCCCGGTGATGCCGCCGACCAGGGTGGCGAGAATCAGCGCGGTCCAGCTACCCGCAAGCAACACGAGCCCGAAGGCCAGGTAACGAATGATGCGGACTCCTACCGACGGTTGGTCACGGTGGAATGCGCTCCGCCGCAAACGATGAAACCAGAAGAACAGACGCAACGCTGGCCCCGCCGATGCCGACTGGCGCTCGAGCCGTCGCAAGGTTCTCCGGCTTCGTCTGAATTGGCTCACGCGGCCCACCGATTGTTCCGAGTGACGACGCTGAAGTCGTTTTTTCGAACGCCTCCCTTGCCCGCGGCCGCGTGAACGCGCCCGGCAATTGCGAGGCGCAGATAGAACGGTTGATTCACAACGAAGTGATGGACCCAATGAGAAGCCGCGAAGTTGCAGCAGAACAGCTGGACCGGCCAGAGGAACCAGGGGCACAGTATCTGGGTCTCCTCGATGATGTTTTCGGGATCGACATCCCCAAAATAGTGGCAATACGACGACGCGAACGCGAGGCAGGTGTGCCGGAGAATGTTCGGGAACAGCCAGAGTACGGCGAGATTTCGCGCGACAGGCCATCCGTTCAAGGGCAGCGCGTGTGCTGGGTCCCACGCGGGTGCGAAGCCATAATGAACTCGTAAATAACCAAAGAATGTCTCCCAAATGACGAGCATGGTCAGAAAAGTTGGTGCGGATTCCGCGACGGTCCGCATGGTTGAGTACCCGCGAATGTGCCTGCGTAGCGCAAGGAGTTGGATGAACGCGACACCGGGATGCAGCGAGACGAGCAACCGGAGCACGCCGAAGGAGAGCCCTATTCCGAGTAGGCGCTCCTCGAGGTCGTCCTCTTGTCCGCTTCGCCGATGATGATGCAGGTGTTGGGGTGTTCGCCACCATGGGCTCACGTGCAGCTTCGCCCACCAGATGACGAACATGCAGGTGTTCTGAAGCCAGGTTCGCGTGCGGAAGTACAGCCCATGAATCAAGTCGTGCTCGAGTTCGTGCAGGACGGAGACGGCAACGGCGATCGCGCCGGTCGCCAGCCACCATGGAAGGTACCCCCTCGCGTACGCCACCGCGAAAAGAGCTGTCGCGAAAAGAGCGCCGAAAAAGAAGATAAGTGCGAGTGCGTCTTGGTGCTCAAGCCACGGAAACCGGCTCCGCAGCCGAATCTCCTCCTCCCGAATCGCTCGAGAGATGGCGGCGGCACCCTCAGGTTTCATCGTCCGACTCTCGCATCAGCACGAGCGCGCACGCAATGTCTCCGTCGTGCGCCAAACTCACCGAAATTTCAAAACGTCGTCCGTTCGAGTGAAGCGACCGAGTTGGTCCGAACAAAAAATGGGGAGCGCCGCGGGCGTCGTGAACAATTGGAGCTGCGTCCGCGCAGGAAGGGGGCTGGACATCGTGCTCCCGGCACGCCCGTGTCAGGCTCGCGCGCGCGGCATAACGTGCCGCGAGTCCGTCGTTGGGCCGATTGCGTGCAAGGCATTGTTCGCGCTCTTCCTTGGCAAACGCATGGTTGATGAAGGCGTCCCCGCGGAGCTCGCGCTGCGCTGCGAAATCGGAAATTCGAACTGTCGTTAGGACCGAGGCGCTCGTGCCCTTGGCAAGAGTCATGTTACAGGCCGGCGGGCACTCCTCGAGGGTTCGCCTTATCGTAAATGGCCCAGAGATAACGGGCCATTGCGCCGACAGACAGGAACCGAAACATATCGCGAAGCAGGAGTTCACTCAACCGGGTCGAGCCGGACATTCCTGGTGGAACACGTCCGTCAATGCCGCGCACGAGATCGTCGACTCGCTGCGACCTAAACAGTCGCTCGCGGGTCTCGTAGGGAAAAAACGCCTCGTGATCGAGCTTCGGCAGCGCCTCGGCAAGCCTCATCAAAAGCGTCTCTGGCGCTACGGCGCTCTTGTCGATGGCGAGCCCGAACCTCTCAAGGTCACCCAGGCGAATATCTTTGATGGCCGTTTCCGCGGTCATTCCGGTCGGCAGGGGTACGCCGAGCATGTCGGCGATGCTGCCGGCAGTTTGATGCTGCGTGAGGAGACGTCGAATCGTTTCCTCCTTCACATGCTCGAAAAATGTCGCCTCCCCTCTACGGCCGTTCAGTTGCTCGAGGCCATCGACGAGGTTCATGTTCAGGGTCTCCTCGTCAACCTTAACTTCCGCCATTTGGATCCCGAAGCACTCGTTCAGACGGTGACTTAACTCCAAGAACGAGACGCTGTCCGCGTCGAGATCGTCGACCAGCAAACTTTGTGGCGAAATTCGTGCGGCAGGAACGACCAGCAGGTCGCTCAGAATCTCGACGAGCTGTATGTACAGGGTTTGATAGCAATCAATCGTCATGCGCTCTGTCACGGAGGCTTCCTTTGGGCCAACGAGCACGCGCGCGCAGCCGTCGGGAACGCTACTCCGAAAGTCACGCCGAAGGGAAAAACTTCGACGACCCCCGTCACTGAAGGAGCACGCGAGCCGCAAACGCGAGGGCGGTGCGTGCTGGGTCGAGGCGCAATTGGAGCCCGCCGCTTGCCGCGCCTTCTCGACGAGCTCGCGCTGGCGAAGGCTGACGGCACCTACGCCAAGACGCTACACAAGCTCGCGCGCGCCCAGCTCTTGATCATTGACGACTTTGGGCTCGGCCATCCGACCGACGCTCAGCGCCACGATCTGCTGGAAATCTTCGAGGACCGCTACGGCGCGCGGGCCACTGTCGTGACGAGTCAGCTTCCGAGAGAGAACTGGCGCGAGTGGATCGGCGACGAGACCCTCACCGACGCCATTCTCGACCGCCTCGTCCACAACGCCTATGCTTTCGATTTAAAGGGACCTTCGCGGAGAAAAAACAAAGACTGAAACGACAACCTGCGACGCCTCATCTCACCCAGAGAAATCCACGCTCCGCGGGTGTCCACATGGCGGCGATACGGGTGTCCACGTCAGGCGGTATGCGCATAGAATGAGCAATTGACATGGTGAACTCTTTTCATTTCACGAGACTGGTCAGGCTTGCCTGACGCACCGATGGGTCAAGGGAAAAGAGAACCGGCGCAGCGAAAGCCAAGGTCGCCGTGATGGTCCGCGTAAACGTTCCAGCCGCGAAGGGCGGAGCGGACGCGCGACGGGGAGCCGTCGAACCAACTGCCGCCGCGATTGGCGCGAACTGCAGTGTCTCGCTCTTCTGTGTAGTCACTCGAGTAACCACTTGA
>CANMZR010000004.1 GCA_947502375.1 Polyangiaceae bacterium | reverse complement strand
GGCGAAGCCAGTCGAGCCTGCGGCGAAGCCAGTCGAGCCTGCGGCGAAGCCAGTCGAGCCTGCGGCGAAGCCAGTCGAGCCTGCGGCGAAGCCAGTCGAACCTGCGGCGAAGCCAGTCGCGCCTGCGGCGAAGCCAGTCGAGCCTGCGGCGAAGCCAGTCGAACCTGCGGCGAAGCCAGTCGCGCCTGCGGCGAAGCCGGTCGAGCCTGCGGCGAAGCCGGTCGAGCCTGCGGCGAAGCCGGTCGAGCCTGCGGCGAAGCCAGTCGAACCTGCGGCGAAGCCAGTCGAACCTGCGGCGAAGCCAGTGGAACCTGCGGCGAAGCCGGACGACGAAGACGACTCGGAGTAAGCCGGCGAGCCTTCGAGGCCCAACCGCTGACGGTCAGTTTCCGCCGGCGCCCGTGGCGCTCGAGCCGGTGCTGTTCGTGCTGGCCGGGCGAGCTGGGCATTGGTCGCGAAAACTCGCCAGATCGGCACTGCAAACCGCGTGGTTCTGCTTCGCCACGATGGCCTCACAGTCGTTGCGGTAGCTCGCATCGAGGCAGTCCGCGCAGACCGGTGCAAGGTTTTCGCACGGGTCGCCACAGCCCGCGACGAGGGCGGTTATGACGAGCGCTTGAGCGAGGAGCGGGCGGCGACAAATCATCGTAGCTCGCATGGTGGCACGCTCGTGGTCCCGCAGGAAAATTCTCGCGAATTACGGGGGACTTTGAGCGAATACGAGCACGAACGAGCTCGGCCCGAGTCGGAAAAGGGTCGCTTCGTTCGGATGCGCTTTCGCGTCGTAGTGTGGATAAAAAGGCATCCGCCGCCAGCTGTCGGTGTCCTTGATGTGCTCGGGCACGAAGGCATCGAGCTCGACGTAGCGAGCCCGGGTCGCTCTCAGGAGCGCCGGACCGAAGCTAAAGCTCGCTCGCTCGGGGGCTGGGGCGACGTCGTTGTGAAGGGCGCCCCCAAACGCCACCAGGAGCGCGGTCGCGCTTCGGCGCGTGTCGAGTTCGGCGAGCCTGGTTTCGGTCAGCCTTGCGATGAGCTCCAACATGGCAATGACGCTCCCTTCGCCAGCCGCGGCCACGGTGCTCATGTCGCTGCAAGTGGGCCTGAGGGGCCATGGTTCGACGCCGCTTCGCCGTGCCGTGTTCGCGAGTTGGACGTACTCGTTCTTGTTGTCCCCCCGTTGGTTCTGAGTGACCGGTTTCTCGACCTTTTCGACGACTGCGCGTTTCACGGCCTCGCAGCCCGCGGGCGCCATCGGCAGCTCGATGACGAGATCGCTCGCCCGGTCTCGCAGCGCGGGCAGCCATTCGTCACGAACGTGGGCGGTCGTCGATGGCACGCCCTCGCTGCCCTTCGGCGCGTGCGACTCGCCAATGGCGAGGATGCGCGGCTGCGTCGTATTCAGGACAAAACTCAGGGCGTCCACGGAGCGTACGAACTGGAGGCACTCCAGTGCGCCGCAGCGCTCCCAAGCCTTTTCGCTCGGTTTGGCGACGGTGAGCGTCGCTTGTGCGGGTGGGAGTTGCGGCTCACTCGTTCCCGAGCCTCGCCCGTCAGCCGCGCGCTCGGTGCCGCTAGGGGTGGCGCTTGGCGTGAGCGAAGCTTGCGGTGCGCTCGTGGGCGGGACGGTGGCGCAGGCCGCTGAGAACACACCGAGGCACCATGAAAAGCGCATCTTCCAAGCATAGTCCGAACGCCACCGATTCGGCGCGGCTGGTGAACGGTCGGGGTCTCACCGCGGGGTAAACCTGCTGCAGCGCGGCCAGACACGTCACCGAGCCCGCCTGAATCGGGGTCTCGCCCGGGCCTCGCTCGCCGAAAACGCTCAGCATTCTTTCAGCGTTTGGGTGTAGCGTCCCCCCATGGGGAACACGGTTGACCAGGCTCTTTGGTACCCGCGTTCGATGCTTGTGGAACTGCAGTCGCTCGCCGAAGTTCAGGGCACGACGATGGCGTGGATCGTTCACGAAACGTGGACGCACGCCAAGGCCGAGGTCGCCCTTTTGGATGGACGCTCACCCTGGCGCGCCGAAAAGGTCTTCGACCAGCAGTATGCTGACATCGAAAAGCTCAAGCACACGCTCGCTCTTTCTTCGGTGATGATGACCGAGGTCAAACACGAGGCGGCGCGGCTGGACCGCTCGATGTCGTGGCTCGTCGTAAGGGCATGGTGCGTTGCCGGCGATCGGCTCCGTCATTCGAAGTCGGCGATCACCGGGGCGTGATCGGAAGGCGTTTGCTCGTCGCGTTTTTTTCGCCATTCGCGATCGACCCAGACCTTGGTGGCTCGCGCCTTCGCGCTAGCCGAGCCGAGGAGTAAGTCGATGCGAAGGCCTTCGTTCTTGTGAAAGGAGCCGCCGCGATAGTCCCACCAGCTGAACGAGCGAGCTTCGGGCTCCAAGTTCCGCTGCAGGTCCGTCAGCCCGGTCTCGAGCAAGGCGTCGATCGCCGCGCGCTCCGGTGACGTGTGAAACATGGCGTCTCGCAGTGCGTCGGGAGCGAACGAATCGAGGTCGGTATGCACCACATTGAAGTCTCCGCCGAGTACATAGGGCGTGCCGCTCTCGACCATCGGCGCGATGCCGGCGCGCAATGCCGCGAGGAACTCGAGCTTTCGCTCAAAGTCGGCGTGCACGAGCGACTTCCCGTTGGGTACGTAGACGCTGCCGATCGTCCACTCTCCGATGCGGACCGTGATGAGTCGTGAGCCCGCGCTCTCGGCTCCTGGCAATCCAGCTTCGACGAGCTCCGCGGGCGCGCGGCTGAGCACCGCCACCCCGTTCCAGCTCTTTTGTCCGTGGACGAGCGCGTGGTAGCCCGCGTCACGAAAGGCCTCGTAGGGAAAGCCCTCCGTGGTCTGCTTCAGCTCCTGCAAGCACACCGCGTCGGGCTTTCGGGCCTCGAGCCAGCCGAGCACGAACGACAGTCGCGCGTGGATCGAATTCACGTTGAACGTTGCGATTCGCATGAACATTACCTCGTGGTCGTTGCACCAATCGTGGCTTCGAGCTCTTCGATGAGTGGGGGCACTGTCCGCCACTATTCCTGCCAATGACAAGCGTTTTTGCGAGTTCTTGAAGCTCATCCGAGCGAATGTTCCGTCACCCGTACGTCTCCGAGGCGGCGTCGTAGCAAAGGGTCCGCACAAGCCCTTCGGGTGCAAGGCCGCTCGAGCGAAGCTTTGCCGTCATCGGCCGAAATCCGATGTGGAGCGGGATCGCTTCCACCACGAAGACCCACCGCGGGCGCTCGTGGGGCAACAACTCTCGCTGCAACACTTCGGAGAGTCGGGGGATGTCGAGGTCCGGCGCGCGAACGGCGGCCACCGCCTGCTCGAACCCCTCGAGGCACAACGGATAGGCGACAGCACGTCGTACGCCCGGCGCGCGCAGGAGAGCATCCTCGATGCGCAGCATGGTCACGAGACCTCCGTCGGTGGCGATGAGATGGTCGAGTTTATCGACGTACCAGTAGTCTCCGTCTGCATCGCAGCGCAGCACGTCGTCGGTGGCGTACCAGCGGTCGCCCGGCTCGAACACCCCCGCTCGGACGCGCTCCCCGAGGACGTGTTGGCCTACCCGCACCAACGCCAACCCCGGCTCATCGTGGGCCCGCCTCAACGCGCCCTCGGGCAAGCCGACTCGCCGACCCTGCACTTCGAGGGCGACCAGCGCGAGCTCGCTCGAGCCCGGCAGGACGCGGCCCACGGAGCCGACTTTCGCCCCTGAAGCGTTCGCTAAAACCAGGTTTCGCTCCGTCGACGCGTAGAGCTCCACCACGGCCACGCCGAACCGCTCCTGAAGGCGTCGCCATACGTCGCTGCGCATCCCGCTGCCTGCGAAAAGACGCACCGGATGATTTCGCTCTCCCCGTTGAACGGGCTGCTCACAAAGCTCACGCCCAAGCTCTCCCGCGTATGCGACGACGGTTGCGCCGTAGCGCCGAGCCTCGTCCCAAAAATCCTCGGCCTGGAATCCGCGCGACAACGCGAGCCGCGAGCCGGCCACGAGCGCGCCCCCAACCGACACCAAGAGCCCCGTCGGATGATGCAGCGGCAGTGGGCAGTACACCGTGTCCCCGGGCTGCAAGGTTGCGGCGGCAGCAAAGCCGAGCGCCGAAAACGCCCACCGGCCGTTGCTGATGAAGGAAGACCGCGGTCCGTTTCGACCCGGCCGAACGAGCACCATCGCTATCGTGCGCGCGGTTCCCGCGCTCGGTCGGTACCAGGCTGGAAGCGCGACTGTCGCCGGGTCGATGGCTTCCATGTCGATGCCGAGGGCGTACGTTCGGGCGGCTCGGCTTCCAACGCCTCCGAGGACGAGCAGCGTGCGTTCGCCCGCGAGCGCTTCGGCACGCGCCGCGTGTTCGGGATCGCACATGATCGCCGCGACTTCGAGTCTCTGAAAGGCTTCCTTCAGGTCCTGGTCGCCGAGCTCTGGCGCGACCAGGACGGCGATGGCACCGAGGCGATTCAATGCCGTTACAGCTGACAAATAGCTGGGTCGGCTGCCCATCAGTACCGCCACGCGCTCGCCCGTTCGGATGCCGCAGGCGATAAGTCCGCGCACCACGTTATCCACCCGCGTGTTGGCTTCGGCGTAAGAAAACGCGCGGCCTCGCCAGAGAAAAAACGTTCGCTCCCCGATGGCGTCCGCTTGCTCCTGAAGGAGCAGGCTCGCGCCTATTTGCGTCGAGCCCGTCATGCGCTCGAGCCTTCGTAGTCGTGGAACTTGGTAACGCAAGTGGTCGATGGTCTCCCCGGCGTCCCGCACCTTATCGGCCGCTCGTTCGACGAGCCCCTTCAGCGTCTCTTTCGCCTCTCGAGTGATCAACTCCAAGCTCAATTCAGCATCAGCATCGGCAGCGGCTTCGGGTCGCTCGCTCGCGCGCTCCACGGAAGGTCGCTCAAAGGCACTCGGCAAGGGACTCGTGCCGTCACGCCAGCGGATCCATTCGACCACGGTCGGCCACGTGACACCGTTGGCAACGGAGCCTACGACGAGCCCGAAGTGACCAGCGAGAAGGCGTATCTCGTGAACCTCTGCCAGCGGCGCCGCCTCCCGGATAGCGCGCACCGAGGCCGCTCGCGCAAACTCGTCGCGGACCCCGAGAAAGGTGAGAATTGGCGCGTGAATGTCTGCCAAGGTGACCGTGTGCCCGTCGAGTACGATGCCGCCGGCCACGAGTCGGTTGTGAACCACGAAGTCATCGAAAAATTGTCGCAAGGCTGGGCCGGGCCAGGCGACAAAGCCGTCACCTGACAAAAAGCGCCGCCGACTTTCGCGCCGTGCCAGCGCCGGTCGATCGTGCAGATTTCGGACAAAGTCCAGGAGCTGCTGCACCTCTTTTTTTGGCGATAAAAGCTTGAACGCGAAGCTGTTCAAACGCCCCGGTAACCCTTCGACACTGTTGAGCGTGAGCTCGATGAGGGGACTCACCGCACGGATGAAGCGCCTGGCGAGAGCACTCTCCATGGCCGGCAGGTTTTTGTGGATGTCAACCGGACTGCCGAACGTGATGAGCGACGCGATGCCCTTGCCACGGCAATAGGCCGCCGCTTGATAGGCGAACATTCCGCCTTGCGAATAGCCGGCGAGATGCAGGTCTCGTCCCGTCACTTCGACGACGCGTTCGACCGCCCACGCCACGCTCCGCACGTGGTCATCGAGGGTGCGCTCCATGCCGCCTGATTCGCGCTCCGGGGCTCCGAAATCAATGACCCAGGTATCGATTCCGGCGGCCACTAGCGCACGTACTCCGCTGGTGTCGGGCGATACGTCGTAAATTTCTGCGGTCAGCATCAGTGGCGGGACCAAGAGCAGCGGTGCGGACGCGGGGCTCACCTCGCATGGGTAGCGGCGCAGCCGGCAATGATGGCTTTGATCGACGACGTCGAACGGCAGGCCTTGCACTGGCTCGAGGCGACCGATTCGCACGAGTTCAAGAGCATTCTGAGCGCTTCTTTGCACCCAGTTCTTCAGCTTGGTACCCCCCGCCATAGCCTCGACTTTACCTCCTTGCCGCAGCCGGGCCGTGAATTTTCAAGCGTGCCCGTCGATCGAGCTTGCGACCGCGCGCCGCTGCATGAATAGGTGCCGGAGAGAACATGTCTAGAACTGTCACCACGAACCCCGCAGTCGATCCGTTGCACCGCTGGACGGTCAAGGATGCCATTGAGACGTACGACGTCGAGCAATGGGGTCGAGACTATTTTTCGGTGAACGAGGCGGGGAACGTGACGGTCTCTCACGAGCGCGGGTCGATTGACCTGAAGGTGCTCGTCGACGATCTCACGCGCCGTGGCATCGAAGCCCCGTTGCTGATCCGCTTCAGCGATTTGCTGGAGTCACGAATCGTTCTCTTGAACGAAGCTTTTCATAAAGCCATTCAAGAATACGGCTACCGCGGCCAATACCGGGGGGTCTATCCAATCAAGGTCAACCAGAGCCGCAAGGTCGTCGAAGAGATCATGCGCTTCGGCCGCCGTTTTCACTACGGTCTGGAGGCGGGGAGCAAACCCGAGCTCTTGGCCGTCATGGCGATGCTCGATGATCCGGAAGCTTTGATCATCTGCAACGGTTACAAAGACGACGCCTACATCGAGGCGGCGCTGCTCACCTCCAAGCTCGACCGCACGGTGGTCATCGTCGTCGAAAAACCAAGTGAGCTCGAGGTGATAAAGCGCGTCTCCGACCGGCTTGGTGTGCGCCCGTCGATCGGCATTCGCATGCGCCTCTCGGCGCGGGGTGCCGGCAAATGGAGCGAGTCCGGTGGGGACCACGCAAAGTTCGGTCTCTCCGCGGCTCAAATCCTCGATGCCGTCGAGAAGTTCGAGAGCTGGGGCATGCTCGACTGCGTTCGCCTCTTGCACTTTCACGCGGGCTCTCAGATCACCTCGATCCGCGCCATCAAGGGTGCGCTTCAGGAAACCTCGCGCATGTTCTCCGAGCTCGTGCGGCTCGGCTGCAAACGGCTTGATCTCTTCGATTGCGGTGGCGGCCTCGCGGTGGACTACGACGGTTCGCAGACCAACTTTGATTCGTCGATGAATTACACGATCGAGGAGTACGCGAACGACGTGGTCTCGGCGATCCAGGAGGCGTGCGACGCCTACGATCTACCGCATCCGCACCTGGTCACGGAGTCGGGGCGGGCCGTGGTGGCTCACCATTCGGTGCTCATCGTCAACGTCATCGGCGTCTCGGCGTCGGCGGGAGCGGATACGCCTGAGAAGCCAGGTGAGGAGGAGCACGAACTCCTCGGTAAGCTCTGGGAAGGCTACTCGACCGTGACTCGAAAGAACGTCCGCGAGTGCTACCACGATGCGCTGGAGTACAAGGACCAAGCGCTGCAGCTTTTCAATCTCGGCCATCTTTCACTCGAGGAGCGTGCGCGGGCCGAGAAGCTTTTCTGGTGCACATGTTATCGCATTGCGCAGGTCGCAGCGACCCTCTCGAACATGCCCGAAGATCTGCAGCCGCTCGAGAAAATGCTCAGTGATACGTACTTTTGTAACTTCTCGATGTTCCAGTCACTGCCGGATTCCTGGGCGGTCGATCAGCTTTTTCCCATCATGCCGATCCACCGCCTGAACGAGCCGCCGACGCGCCGCGGGATCCTCGCGGACATCACCTGCGACTCGGACGGCGCCATCGATAAGTTCATCGATCAGCGCGACGTGAAAACGACGTTGGAGCTGCACACGCTGAATGACGAGCCCTACTACGTGGGCATCATGCTCACGGGTGCGTACCAGGAGATCTTGGGCGACATGCACAACCTCTTCGGAAACACGAACATGGTTCACGTCGTGATCTCGGGACAGGGCTATTACGAAGTGGACGAGGTCGTCGCGGGCGACACCGTCACCGATGTGCTCCGCTACGTCGATTACTCGCCCGAGGAGCTCATCAAGCGCGTTCGGGCGAACGTGGAGACGGCCGTGCGCGGCGGGAAGATGACGCTCGACGAGTCGCGCCACCTGATGCAACGGTACCGTGACGGACTCGCCTCCTACACCTACCTAGAATAACGGCGGCTGCTCGAGGGTGCGAGAGAGGGACCGTAGGCGCTCGGGGTCGTAGAGAGACTCGTCGAGAGTGAGCCCTTCGCGGACAAACCGCTCCCGCGCCACCTCGAGAAATTGCCGACAGCGTTCGTTCCAGACCGGCTCTCCGACGTTCAAGAGGGCCCGGTTCAGCCATAGCCACACGAGGGCGCTCGCGTCGCATTGCGCTTCGGTCCACGCCGGCGATTCAAAAGGGCCGTGGTTGTGAAAATGACACCAGTCGTGGAGGCCCCAGACCAAGGCGTCCAGGTTCTTGGCAGCGAGACACAAGACGTCCCGGGGACGCTCCAGGTAGCGGTAGAGTTCGTCGGTCGCCGTGTCGATACCATAGGGCGCCAGCGCCCACTCCGACGGTCTGGCGAGCGCACCCACGTGCAAGCGTGCCAGCTCACGAGGCAGGTACGGGCACTCGCGGAGAAAAACGAAGGCCATGCCGGCAGGGTTTTCACCGGTGCTCGCGGAAGTGACCTCGAAGCTCTCGTCCCGTCGCCAGTCGAGCCAATCGCTCTCGCACCAACCGAAAGCGTCGAACGTCAACGCGGGCACGAGGCGCGGTAGCAGAGGCGTCTTCAGGCGCACCACCTCAAAGTCCAGAAGGCTCACCGGCAGGACCCCTTCATCGAAGGCTTAAGCTCGGCATGTCCGTTGCGCCAGACAATCGGGATCGCCTTCCGGAGGTTCTTGAGTAGCTCACAGCGCGGCCGCTCGAGATCACTTAAATCCATCGAAAAGCTGTCTCCCCGCTCTGTCGCAGCGTGCACGACCCCAGCGACCAGGTGCAGTTGCGCAACGCCCCCGTGCAAGCGAACCGCATCGAGTCGGCGCAGGTCGTCCCCTGACCAGAGCCCGAGCTCACCATTGGCGAAGCCTGCCAACCACACCCCCGCGGGACCCGCCAGGAGGCTTACAACCGGACTCGCAAACGTGCCTTCGAATTCGTGCAAGGGTTCACCGTTGCGCCGCCGACGTTCGATGTGGCCATCGCGATGACCGACCAACAAAAATTCACCGCGTGCGGCGAGGGAGCTCACCGGACTCGTGATGCCCGCGCGCCCTCGCTCGTGGCCATCGACGTCGAGAAACAGCAGCCGCTCGCTCGTTGCCACGACCAGCCCGTCCTCGGTTTCGGCAACGACGCGCGCCCCGGGGACCGGGATTGGCTGTGCGCCTTTCGGCCCCAGTCGGAGTAGCCCACCTGAGTTGACGGCCAGACAACTCTCGCGGCTCGCCAAGAGTCCATGCACCGAGGCCGTGGTCCGACTGACCAGCCGGTCATTCCGTAAATCGTAGAGCTCGAATTCGCCGCTTTGGGTGGCGAGACAGAGGCGCGAAAAATCAGGAGAGATGGCGCTATCGACGGCGGATTCGGCCGCGCTTTGGTACGCCGTGGCCGGGGGCGGAAGCGTACGGCCGTCGCTGGTGGTCCAGCCGCGTTGAGAATGGGTGGCCACCTCGCCCGTGCTCAATCGTACGAGTGCCGTTGTCCGCCACCGGGGCGTGAGGCTCTCTGAATCGACGAGCTGAACGGTCCCGTCGTCGCTCGCCGTGACGATGGTGCCTCCATCGACCGAGACCCGTGCCGAATTGGCCTCGTTTTCGTGGAGATCGAGCGTGCGCAGCGGGCCAGGCTCGCGCGGTACGATCCGCAACTTTCCGTCAGCGCACGGGACGGCGATCCAGGCGCCACGCGGTCCGTAGTCGGGGGCGTAGCAGCGGGTGGGCGCCGTCGCTAACAGGGTCGCCTTTTCAGAGGCGAGTTCGATGCGCTGAATGCTGCCGTCGGCGGACGTAACCGTGACCTCGCCACCCGCTGGATGCACGGCGACGCCGTAGGTGCGTCCATGACCCACGGGGATGTCATGCACGAGCGACCCATCCGAGCTGGACCAAACACGAAGGTTTCCGTCATGACCTGCTGCGAAGACGAGGGCGCCGTCGCGAGAGAGGGCCACCGCGCGGATGCGTCCGTACCCACGTCCGAGCGTCCTTACGCTGGTGCCGGTCTGGTCCAACGTGAACACCGCCCCGTCGTAAGTTCCGGCGACGATGGTGCGTCCGTCCTCCGAAACCTCCATCGCTGCGATGCCGACCGGGTGCAAAAAAAGCGTCCGTACAAGCGCCCCTTCCGCGCTCCACAGTCGAACGGCGCCATCGCCCCCGGCGGATACAAGGCCGGCACCCCCGGGCAGCAACGCAACGGCGCTCGCGGGGCCTCCGTGGGCTTCGATGAGGAGCAAAACCTTTCCGGTCTTGGTGTCTCGAACGAGCACGCGTCCGTCGTTGTCGGCGGAGGCCATGCGACGCCCGTCTGGCGCCAGGACGGCCACGTTGACGGCGGACTCGTGACTTCGGAGCGCTTCGCTCGCGGGCGTGTCGGTACGGAAGAGCTGCAGCAATTCGCCGCTGCTCGCCACCGCCAGGTGCGAACCGTCGTTAGAAAAAACGGCCTCGCTCGCTTCTCCCTTCGTCAAATAGGTGCCGCGGACGGTATGTGTGGCGACGTCCCAGAGCTGAACGCGGCCATCGTTGCCCGCACTGGCGAGGCTCTTCCCGTCGGGCGAAAAGTGCGTGCGATGGATCCCCCCACGGTGCCCGCGTAAGACGGCGGCTTCCCGTCGCTCCTGGACGTCGAACAGTCGAAGCGCCCCGTCGCTGCCTCCGATGGCGAGCGTCTTTCCGTCGGGGCTGAAGGCGACTCCGTTGAGGGTGCCCTCGCTCCCTCGGAGTTCCCCGACAACCGTGGCCGTTTCGGTATTCCAGAATCGGACGGTGCCAGCCGCGTCGCCGGACGCGAACTCGGTGCCGTCGGGACTGAATGAGAGTCCGCGCACGGCAGCGTCATGGCCTTTCCAAGCGTGCAGTTCACGAGCATCGCTCATGCGCCATAGGCGGAGCTCGCCGTCGTAGGTTCCAACGGCGACCAACCGACTGTCGGGCGAAAACGCCACCGTGTGGGTGGCTTCCGCCATCCCTCCTAGAACGTGGGTGGCTTCACCCGTCGTGGTGTTCCAAATTCGTACGGTTCGATCGAGCCCGGCCGAAGCGAGCCAGCGTCCGTCGGCTGAATAGTCCACCCCAAAAACCTGATCGGTGTGGCCGCGCAGGGCTCGGTGGGCGCGCGTCACGGTGTCGAATAAATGGATGACGCCGTCGTTCCCGCCTGTTGCGACCGTCCGTCCGTCGGGTGCCAACGCCACGCAATTCAGGCGTGTTCCAACAGAAACATCCCAGTCGAGCGCGACTTTTTGAAGCTTCCGCCAGAGCACTCGACCCGAAACGCTGTCTTCGACTTCAAGGGATTCTCGGACCTTCGCGCGGGCTTCGAGGACATTGCCCTGGGCCAGCGCGGCGCGGGCGGCCTCGCTCAATGCCTCCGCACGACGCTGCTCGGACCGGTCACGTTCTTCCGAAATCAAAAGCGCCGCGAGGACCGCGCCGATGGCGATGAGGCCCGCGATGCCGAGCACTGCGGCGACAGCGCCGCGCTTTCTGCGGCGCTGTCGCTCGTGAAAAAACTCGCTGGCTTTCAGAAACTCGCGAAGCGGTGTCGGAAGTTCCGTAGTCACTCGCCGTTGCAAGCGGCGCGCTTCGAGCAGGGCGTCGCCCCGCCACAATTGTTCTTCGAGCCGTCCCCGCTCGTGCCAGAGGCGTGTGGCTTGCTCGAGCTGGGTTATCAGAACGACTTCGTCGTGCGACTCGTTCACCCAGCCCCACAGCGTCCCCCAGTTTCGGATCAAGCACTCGTGTGCCAGCTCAATCACCCCCGTCAGGCTGGCGTCGAGCAACTTCGTCGTGGCGATGAGGCGTGCCTCGATGAACAGGTCGAGCACGCGTTTCGCAGCGGGTCCAAGTCCGTCAAGCGCCTCATCTTTGGCTACGACTTTGCGCGTTCGGTCGGAACTCACGAGGCGCAAGAGCAGTTTCCGGGCAGCCTCGAGCTCGGTTGCCGTCAGACCGCGAAGCACGCCGTCGGCGTGACCCGCCAGCGCCCCCTCGACGCCGCCGATGGCTTGGTAGGCGCGCCGCGTGAGCCTTTTCGATGCCTGGTCGCGCCGCTCCCATAAGAGGTTCGCCGTGAACTGCAAGAGCGACAGACAAGAAGGCTCACCCTCGACGGATTGGACCATTTCGATGGGCAATTCGGGGTCTTCAAAAGCGTATCCGAGCGCCTCGATGGGGCCCGTTAACGTCTGCTCGAGCGCGAGTGCGTCGGGGCGTTGAATGAGCATCACCCTTCCGAGGGCCGCGCCGACTTGCGGCGAGACCGCCAGGCGTCCAAAGAAATCATCACGGATCGTAAAGACCACCCGAATGGGGTCGAGGGCATCATCGGTCGCGGCGCACAAAATCTCGATGAAGGCGCGGGTGGTCCCGTCGTCGAGGTTGTGAGTGAAGAGCTCTTCCAGTTGGTCGACGAACAGGAGCACCCTCGAATTTCTCGCTTCCGCGAGCGAGCGGAGTTCGAACGCCAGGAGCGCCTGGTCTTCGCGTAAGCGTTTCGCGAGGGCGGCCACGTCTCGGCGATGGGTCCCACTTCGCGTGGCCGTCGCGTGGCGGAACGAAGGCTCGGAGACGACTGCCTTGGATTGGCTTGTGCGCGTGGCCTCGACATCCAGCATGGGTTCGCTCGGTCTGTTTTCCCCGGGCGCCGGAACTCCGGAGTTCGCCGGTTGTTTCAACCAGGTTGGCGCGTCGAACGCCCCGCGCGCGCGCTCGGAAGTGTTGGCATCTGCGTCGCCTTCGACCAGCCGAGCGGCCAGAGCCAGGAAGGGATCACGGCCTGTGCGAAAGGTCAGAATCGTCCAGCGATCTTGCTCGACGAGGCGCGGAAACACACCCGCCTGGACGAAGGAGCTTTTGCCCGAACCGGAGGCCCCCACCACGGGCAAAATGCAGACGTGACGCATCCGCTCCACGAACGCCCCGATTTCCGTGTCACGCCCGAAGAACTGGTGTTCGTCCTGGCGCGTAAATGCCAGCAGTCCTGGAAATGGGCTTACGCTTTCGCTGCGCGCGCCGCCGCGCCCTTCGATCATGCCGCGAAGCCGTTCGACGAGCGCCTTCGCCGTAAGGCGGTCGCCCGCGTTCTTTTGCAGGCATTGGGCCACCAGCTGGTCCAGCGCCATCGAAACGTCGGCGTGGTCACGTACCCTCGGAACCGCGGCCGAGCCGCAGACCAAGAGCGCGAGTTCATCGGCGCTGAGCGCACGAAAGGGGAGGTGTCCCGTGAGCGCGTTGAAAAGGAGGACACCAAACGCCCAGATGTCGGTGGCGCCGTGCTGGCGTCTTCGAGCCATTGCTCGGGAGCCATGTAAGCCGGGGTCCCGACTCCGAATGTTTTCGTTTCAAGGTCGTCTGGCGGCCCGGCTGGACGAGCCTCACCCACCGCGCACTTATCGGCCTCTGTGTTCGGTGCGATGCCCTTCGTTCCGTCCGTCGATTTAGCGAGCCCAAAGTCGAGCACGCGAACGCGCCCGTCCCGCCCGAGGTGCACGTTGCCGGGCTTGAGATCGCGGTGAAACACTCCGTTTCGGTGGGCCTCCTCGAGCGCTTCGGCGACAGCGAGGCCGATGCGGATGGCCTCGCCTCGACTGAGCTGTCGCTCCCGCTGCCGGTCGGCCAAGGTCTGGCCTTCGAGGTGCTCGAGCGCCAAGTAGGGGAAGCCCGCATATTCGCCAACTCCATAAATGGTAACGATGTTGGGATGGCTGAAGCGCGCTGTCAGGCGTGCCTCGATGAGGAATCGCTCGCGGGTCGCCGCCGATTCAAACTGGTGAGGTGCGACGAACTTCAGAGCGACCTTGCGCCCGAGCTTCATGTCACGTGCGGCGAACACCTCGCCCATGCCGCCCCGGCCTAAAAGGCGCGTGACTCGATAATGGTCGATCATCGTGCCCGGCCTGAAAAGGGCGTCGCTCGAGAGCGGAGCGCGCGATGACGGTGCGGGTGGGTCGTCGGCCCCGTCGTGCGGCTCTGCAGTCCCTACGGCCATCGGCCCCAAGCATACTCGTTCGCTTTGCCAAGGCCTCGAGCATCGATTGACTTTCGACGCCTCCAACGAGCCCGGGGGCACCCGTTGACGGCGACGTTGGGTGAGGCTACCGGTCGGCACGTCATGCCATCAACTCCTGCGCCGACCGAGCCCCGCGAGCTCTTGAACGCGGCCGGAATCGCGGCCGCACTCGACGGGCTCGCTCGTGCCATTGCCGACAGCAACGGCAGTCTCGAAGGCGTCGCTCTCGTGGGCATTCGCACAGGCGGTCTCGAACTCGCGGTGCGGCTTCAGCGCATGATGCGTGCGGGTGGCAGCTCGGTGCCGCTCGGGGCCATCGACATTGCGCTCTACCGGGATGACGTCTTCGAAGGGTTGCCGCGTCCCGAGGTCGGCCCGACCGAGTTGCCATTTTCGTTGCCCGGAAAGATCATCGTGCTCGTGGATGACGTTCTTTACACGGGCCGAACGGTGCGCGCGGCGCTCGACGCGCTGGTTGATTTTGGGCGACCGAGAGCCGTGCAGCTTGCGGCACTCGTGGACCGGGGCCATCGCGAGCTGCCGATCCAGGCGGACTTTGTCGGGCTGCGCGTCGTTACCCGGCGCGAGGAGCAGGTGAAAGTTCTGCTCGTCGAGCGGGACGGCGTCGATCGGGTCATCCTCCGCGATCGGAGCCTCGAATGACCCAGGCTCTCAGACCTTTTCCCCACCGTCATCTCCTCGGGTTGGAGCGGCTCAGTGCCGAAGACATCACGCAGGTACTCGACCTCGCAGAGAGCTTTCTCGAGATAAGCGAGCGACCCATCAAGAAGGTTCCTACGTTGCGGGGTCGCACCGTCATCAATCTGTTTCTCGAGGCCTCGACGCGAACCCGCACCAGCTTCGAGATCGCAGCAAAACGCTTGTCTGCGGATGCGGTGAACATCTCGGGTTCGGGCTCCTCGACAAGCAAAGGGGAGACCCTGCTCGATACGGCGCGCAATCTCGCGGCCATGCGTCCGGACGTCGTCGTGCTTCGCCATCACGCGTCCGGCTCCGCGGAGCTGGTGGCCCGTCACATCGATGCGGCGATCATCAATGCGGGTGACGGCACGCATGAACACCCAACCCAGGGGCTGCTCGATGCTTCGACGATTCGTCATCACAAACGGCGTGTCGCGGGTCTCGTGGTGGCGATCGTCGGTGACATCGAACACTCCCGCGTCGCCCGCTCGAACCTCTACGGTCTGACGAAGCTCGGTGCAGAGGTCCGCCTCTGTGCACCGTTCACGATGCTGCCTCATGGCATCGAGCGTGCGGCGGGCGAGCTTCGAGAGCAGGTGAGTGTGCACCATCGTCTGGAAGCTGCGCTCGAAGGCGCCGACGTCGTGATGATGCTTCGCGTTCAGCGTGAACGCATGGGTGACGGTCCCGCCCGCTTCCCGACGAATCGCGAATATTCGCGGCACTTCGGGCTGTCACCACGCGCGCTCGCTTACGCGAAAGCGGACGCCATCGTGATGCATCCCGGGCCCATCAATCGCGGCGTCGAGCTGGATCCCTTGGTGGCGGATGGTCCGCGCTCGGTCATCCTCGAGCAAGTGACGCGGGGCGTCGCGATTCGCATGGCCGTATTGTACTTGCTCGGCGTGGGCTCTGGCGGTGCAGAGGGCGGCGCACGCTCGGCGCCGAACCTGGCGGTCTGAGTTCGACTGCGGAATTCAAAGGGCCCGTGGCACACGGCCGATGGGCACCCAAGGGTGCCGGTCATGCGGGTTAATTCGGGATGATTGTCCGGCGCTAAAGACACGTGCTGGCTCATTGGCATATGTTCCGCGCGTGACCACACAGCCGGCGGACGACGCAGCGCGTGAGAGCCGGTCTCTGGAAGATCAGGAGACGCTTGCCGCGGTTGACCTCGGTTCGCACAGTTTTCATTTGATTGTCACCCGTTTCAAAGGGGGCCAGATCCATGTCCTCGATCGGTTGCGTGAGCGGGTCAGTTTTGCCGCGGGGCTCGATCGCGACCGCAACCTCAACCCCGAAGCGATTGAACGCGGGGTCGATTGCCTGCGGCGCTTTGGACAGCGCGTGAACCAGATGCCACGCGCGTGCGTGCGAGCGGTGGGCACGAACACGCTGCGCCAGGCGCGCAACGGCCTCGCCTTTCTCGAACAAGCCGAAGAGGCGCTCGGACATCCGATCGAGGTCATCTCGGGGCGTGAAGAGGCACGGCTCATTTATCTCGGCGTGGCTCAAACGAACCCTCGAGTGGCGGGACGGCGCCTGGTCATCGATATCGGTGGCGGCAGCACCGAGTGCATTCTCGGGGATGGCTTCGATATCGTGGACGCAGACAGCCTTTTTATGGGCTGCGTGAGCTTCACGGCGCGTTTTTTTGCGGACGGATGCCTCGACCAAGCGGCGTTCGAACGCGCCGAAATTGCGGCTGAACTCGAGGTGCAGCCGATCGTGCGTGGCTACAAAAAACTCGGTTGGGAGCAGGTGCTCGGTTGCTCGGGGACGATTCACAACATCGCGGCGATTCTGCAAGCCAATGGCTGGGTCGACGAGCGTGACAGCATCGGCGTCAAAGGTCTCCGTCGTTTGCGTCGGGCGCTGGTGGCAGCGGGCAGTCTCGCCATGCTGACGTTGCCAGGACTCACTGAGGACCGCCGTCCGGTGATCGCGGGCGGCGTTGCTATCCTGCTGGCACTGTTCCAGGACCTCGGCATCGAGCAGATGGTCACGTCCCCGGGGGCGCTCCGCGAGGGCGCTCTCTACGATCTCCTCGGACGCATCCATCATGAGGACGTTCGCGAGCGCACGATCCGCTGGTTTCAGGAGCACTACCACGTCGATATCGAGCATTCCGAACGGGTCGAAAGCACCGCGTTATCCTTGCTTCGGCAGGCCGGTGTCGCCTGGACGCCCCACGACCTCGCGCATGCCGAGCAGCAACTTCACTGGGCGTCGCGACTCTTCGAGATCGGTCTCGCCATCAACCATACGGGCCATCACAAACACGGCTCTTACCTCGTGCAGAACTCCTACATGGCAGGGTTCTCGCGCGGTGAGCAACAGGTCTTGGCGGCGCTCATCCTCAATTCACGGCGCAAGGTGCATCGTGAAGTCTTCGAGTCTCTCGACCCGCTCCGGCGGGATGATGTGCTCATGCTGGCAGTGCTTTTCCGCCTCGCGGTTCAGCTCAACCGCAGCCGTGATTCGGATCTGCCGCGCTTTGTGCTGCGGTTGAAAGACCGCGAACGCCTGCGGTTGGTCTTTCCACCGGGCTGGCTCGTGGAGCGTCCGCTCACGTTGGCTTCGCTCGAGGAGGAAACCAAGCACCTGGCGAGCTTTGGCATTCAGCTCGGTTGGCGCGAGCTCGACGAGGGCTGAGCAGCGGGCCGCTTACTCGTCGATTTCTTCGTACAGATCGCTCGGTGACGCCGCCAACGCGCGACCGCTTGGCATTCGGTCGAGGGGTTGGTTTCCAAGCTCGACGAGCTGCGCGTGGTAAAATACCGAGCCGCCATCCGTGACGATTTTACCGCCGAGATTTTCGCCCGGGAACCCGTCGACGTTGAGAGTGGACATCGTGCCCCGCTGTGAGCCAATCCGCACCCGGTAGTCCACGCGCATGCAAAAAACCTTGGTCACTCCAACCTTCACGACCTCGCCCCGCCGCTCGAGCTCGCCTTCGTTCTCGTCGGCCACCGGCACCAGCGTCGCCATCCGGGCTTCGTAGGCTTCGACGCCGTACGGTTGGAGTTTTCCCTGGGTCACGCCGGCCACACTCAGCAGCTCGCCCGGGCGCCGCCCGTCGTCGATGCGGAGCTGCAGCTGTCCTGGCGTTTGCCCGTCGTCGAGCGTCATCGACAGCACCAAGACGCCATGCTGGCGCCGCACCACGCGCTGCACGATGGTGGTCGGCTCGGACCGGTACGTACCCGTGAGGCGGTAGACGGCATAGTCGCCCGGCAGCGTCATCGGCGACGTCCCCTCGGGGTGACCCAGCGCAATGGTGAGATTGTTCCCTTGCGCAAGAGGCTCAGCCAGCGAGCCTTGCTGAAGCGGTCCGGCGCACGCCGGGAGAATGAGAAACCCGAGGACGAGCAGGGCGTGCTTCATCGAATCAGCTTACATTTGACTACATGCCTGGGCCAACTCGACTGCGGGGCAAGTTCGTGTCGGAGCATCGCGACGAGGTACAGCTGCCCCCGAGGGCGCTACGCTCGGCACACGAGTGCGATGGACCGGCCAACCACCCCCGACCGGACTCCGCTCTCGGAGCTCGTTACCGTGGTGCCGGTGTTCTTGGCGCCGCTGTTCTGGTGGCTCGCGGTCCGCGCCTATCGGGCACAGCGCGCGGGGTCGGCAACGGCATCCGCAGGGCGCGCTCGCACGGCCCGCAGGCTCTTTCGCTTCGCCATCCTGGATACCGTCATTGGGGCTCTCCTCCTCGCCGCTAGGCGCTACGGTCAGGCGGCGCCGCTGCGCAAAGTCGCGTCCGGCGAGGCGCCCACTTCACCCTTCGCGCCTCTTTTCGGATTCGACTGCGGCGAGCTCTCAGCGGCGCAGCTCTGGTTGACGTTGTGGCCGGTCGTCGTCGGGTGTGGTGTCGTCGGCCTGTTGTGGGCGCATGCCAAGTGGCGCCAACCCGAGCGTGCCGCACGGTGGGGCGTTGTCGTGGTTCCACTCGCGCTCGGTCCACTCGTCGGCGTGCTCTTCTCGCATCGAGCTTGCGGTGCGTTCGGTGGCTGGTCGATGGGGGTCGGCTTGCTCGGCGTGCTCGCCCAGGGCGCCGTGATGCTCGCACTCGGCGGGCTGGTCCGCTGGTTCGCAAGGGCCGAGCTGCGCATCCTGGTGGGCCCCGCGGTTGCCTCTCAGCCAACGCCCGGCGGAGGGCTCCTCATGGCGCTCTCGAGTGTCGCCCGCGTGGCATTGATCCTCGCCGCGTTCTGGTCGCTCTGCCCGGGCTTGCATGAGCTCCGCGAGACCGGCATTGAATTGACGCTGGCCGGTGAACACGGACTCAGCGGCCGGCTACTCGTCCTTGCCACAGCGGTGCTGGTCGCGCCGATCGCCGAGGAGTTGCTCTTTCGAGGCGTCCTCTTGCCCGGTCTCGCGCAGCACATGAAGCCGTCTTTTGCGCTGGTCGCCAGCGCGAGCGTGTTCGCCCTCTTTCACATCCCAAGTCACGGCATCGCGGCCGTTCTGCCCGGCGTGCTTGGACTCGCCTTCGGCTGGGCGAGGCTTCGTACGGGGGGCTTGCGCGTCCCCATTGCGCTGCACGTTGCCAACAACCTTCTGGTCACGCTCCTCACGTGGACGGGCGGCTCGGGCGCTTGAGGCCGTCGAGCCAAGAGCGCATCCGACAAGCTCAGAGGGCCTCTTGAACCCGCGCGCCTAGCGGTTCATTCCTACCCGACGTCAGGCTGCTGGAAGCTCGAGTTCGCCGCCATTTTTTCGTGCGCGTAGCCCCTTCATGGTCCATCATCCGCGCCACCATGAACCCGTATCGTTTGGCAGTTCCCTTGGCTCTCGTTCTCTCCGGTGTGACGGCTTGCAAGAGCGGTGAACCCGTGGGCGAACAGGAGCCAGTGAACGTGATTGGCAAACGGTCCGCCACCGCGAAGACGGCCACAACGGGCGCGACGGCCGCGGCGATTGCGCGACCGGCAAAGCCGGGTGATGTCCCGGCTCCTTCCGACGTGGCGGCCGCGCCCGCGGACGCGAAGCTCGAGACGAGCGGTCTGCGTACCAAGGTTTTGAAGCCCGGGACTGGCAAGGAGTATCCGCGTTCCTTCGATTCGGTCAAGGTCCACTACACGGGCTGGACGACCGACGGAAACATGTTCGACAGCTCGATAGCTCGCGGGACTCCGGCAGAGTTTCCGGTTGACGGGGTCATCAAAGGCTGGACCGAGGGCTTGCAGTTGATGGTGGCGGGTGAGTCCCGCCGTTATTGGATCCCGGCAGACCTCGCGTACGGCGAGACAGCGACGCGTCCGGGCGCGCCCTTCGGCCCGCTCGTTTTCGACGTGGAGCTGCTAGAAATTCAAAAGGGTGCCGAGCCGCCGGCGACGCCGGAGGATCTGCTGAAACCACCGGCGACCGCCACGAAGACGAAGAGCGGGCTCACGTACCGCTCGCTCGTGAAGGGAAAGGGCAAAGTTCATCCGAAGGCGACCGATAAGGTCAGCGTCCACTACTCGGGTTGGTCGAAAGACGGGAAGCTGTTTGACAGCTCGGTGACGCGCGGAAAACCAGCCGTTTTCCCGCTGAATGGCGTAATCGCCGGCTGGACCGAAGGCGTTCAGCTGATGGTCCAAGGCGACAAGGTTCGCTTCTGGATCCCGGGCGATCTCGCGTACGGTGACACGGCGAAGCGTCCTGGAGCGCTTGCGGGGCAGCTCGTGTTCGACGTCGAGCTGCTCGAAATTCAGTAGCTCGAACTTCCGTCGTTTGCCGAGCGCGGCCCGACTGGCAACGATGCCCGTTCTGTGACCAAGGGCGGTCCGGGTTCAGAGCAGCGTGCCGCGCAAGCTGAGCTTTGCTGCCGTGAAATCATCGATTGCTTACGTGTGATTTCTGCCTTTTTTTTAAAAAATGTAGTGAACACGGTTCGCGTGATCCGCTTGATTTTATGGGTTATGCGTCGCAAGTCGTGATGAATCACGTGCATGTTCATCCGGACCACGAGCAATCGCACCGGGCAGGCGTACGACCACCTCGTCGAATCGTACCGAACCTGCGGCAAGGTCAAACAGCGCACGCGACGCAGACCGACCGTTTGTCGGCGCTGGACGTGGGCAAGACGATCGGCGTCGAGAACCCGTCCGTGCTCGGTCCGCTGCTCATCCTGCGTGGGTGTCCACATGGCAGCGATACGGGTGTCCACGTCAGGTGGTATGCGCGCTCGGCCTGCGCTTTGTGTTGTGCGGTGATTTGTTCGTGGTGCCGCGAGCTTCCACCGCGCTGGTCCACAATCAAAACGTTGATAGCGTCGCCGGCCGTTCGTCGTTGCTACGCTATCGGCGCGGCGCGCTGGGCACCGAGCTTCACGGCTTTCGGCGCGCGCGGCGGCTTTCCGAAGGCACATAGCCGCTCCTGCGTTGTGGTGCGCCCGTCGATGCGGTCGAGCGCGAGCGCGGCAATCGTGGCCAGCGTCCCCCGGTCGGCGCGATGCTTGCCGGTCTCCCAGTGCGACACCGCCTCGGCGCTCACCCCGAGCAGCTCGGCAAGGTCGGCCGCGCGCAGCCCCGCAGTCTTGCGCATGAACCGGATTTCGTCGCCGGTGGCGAAACCGTGCTGCGCGAGCCACCGCGCCGCTGCCAGCTCGAGCGCCACTCCGCCAGCACCGTCCGTGAACGTCTCGCCGCAGCGCCTGCACACCAGTGTCTCTACTTCGCCCAAAAACTTGCGCGGCCCGACCTTCCCCTCGGCCGGCTCCGAACCGCGCCGCAGTCCGCTTGCTCCGCATTCAACGCATCGCTTCATAGACTCCATCGCTTACTCGCTTAGAACAACGTCACGACGATCACACCGGCCTCGATGGCAACAATCAGCACCAGCTCGTCACCGCTCACGTCCGCCCCGCTCACGCGCCACTTTTCACCGTCGGCAGCGCACGAACGCGCGTTCACCAGCGCACGAACGCGCGTTCACCAGCGCACGAACGCGCGTTCACCAGCGCATGTCGCACGTCCAAAAAGTTGGCGCCGCGTTCCTTCATTCGTTGCTTTGCATGCCGTGTCAGGCTGAACCGATTGGCTCCGGCGAAGCCCCGAACGGCGTCGAGCGCTTCGGCGGCGGTCACCTTGCCATCATGGCAACCACTTGAGGTAACGTCAAGTTGCGCCGCGATGACACGTTCCGCGGCGACGACCCATTCAGCCGAAGTGCAAGTGCGTTGATGACGTCGTTCGTCGGACGGTTACCTAGCAATTGACGTATCTCGCGTGTAATGCGCACGCTCACAGTGTGACTCGAACATCGATGCAGAGGGGACGTCTTGCAGCAGCGGCCGTGGCCGTGGCGTGGTTGGCGCTCTTCAGCATCGGGTGCGTTCCGACAAAAGCGGTGAACGGGGTGGGCACAACCTCCGACCCGCTTTATCCGAGATGGGGAGACGCCGAGACCGCGCTCAATGTCGTCCTTAAGGCCTGCGTGTGGAAGCGTCCGTCGAGCTTCTTCGGTGTGCCTACGTTGCCGACCGTCGATGACGGTCCCAATGCGCCGGAAGACCCCGCGGCGTGCACGAAAGCCTGGGTGGCGTCGGAGCATCTCCCTGGTGATGCCGGCGGCGCATGTTACGAGCTCGTCGGTGGGGCGTCCGCCGAGTGGTACGGCGGCAACGGCACGACCCGTTCGACTGCCGCAAAGACGCTCGCCGAGTTCGCGGGGGCCGACCGCGTGATCGCAGTCAACTACACGGGCGACGACATGATTGGCAGGGCGGCGGTGCTCGTTGTGCGCAAAGGGGAGCTCCGCGAAGGGTACGTCGCGCCGATCGATGCACGCGTGCGGCTCCTCTTACGCGCGTTCGACGACCGTTGCCCGGCGACCCTTCGGGAACCCTCGGCTCCAGCCAATTGTTTGAGGGCGCTCGTGCAGCTTCGGGCCGATGTGCCAGCCTTCCTCAACACGCTCTCGAGCCAAACTCTCGAAGCGCCTTTCGCACCGACCCGCGGGCTCGTTCTCCGCTCTCCGGGCTGCTACCAACTCGCGACGCAAGCCGAGTTCGCCGCAAACGCGCGCGTTCAGGTGGCCGTGGAGGCAACGCTTCAGCGTGGAGTCGGTGCCGCGCAAGCCGCGAAAGATGCCGCGAAGCTTCACGCGTGCGGAGAGCCGACGCACTCGAGCGATTGCGAAGCCGCCCAATCTTACCTCGCACTTCTAGGCCAGTACGAACCGAACTCGAGCGACGTGGGCATCGTGACCGCGCTACTCGAAGGAGCAAAGCCGAAGCTCGAGGCGCTCAGCGACCACGAGGCATGGTCCAAGACGAGTGTGGCCGAGTGCGCGGCTCCCATCAGCGAATCGGGTTGTGAAGCCGTCGAGCGGTACATCTCACAACGGCCGAGCGGACTCCACGCGCCGGAAGCGCACGCTGCGCTCGCCGCAGGAACGCCAACACTCACGAGGATGGTGGCGAGACGCGAAGTCGCAGAGCGGGCGGAGGCCGCGAGGGTGTCGGCAGAAGAAGCTCGTGAGGAGGCGCGGCGGCAGCGAGAAGAGGCGCTGGAGAAAACGAGGCGGCGGCGCGAAGAGGCGCTGGAGCGGCTGCACCCAAAACCCGTAGAAACAACCTCGCGGCGTGCGTGCAGATCGCAGGACAGCTGGCGACACACTGGGAACACAGCTGACATCGACGTCATCTACACAGACAGCGGGGGCATCGCGCTTTGGTGCCAGGATGGCTCGGGTAAAAGTTGCGTCGAGGGGGCGATGACCCAACGTGGACAATTCAGTATGATGGATGTTCGGGTGATGGCGGCGGACTGCTGCTGCAAGGTGATGGATTGAAGACAATGACCACGTGGTCGCCGACGCGGTCGCTCGCTCTCGTCGCGCCGCTCTCCATGGGGTCGAGCGCTTGAAAGCCCGATTGCTCGAAGTTGGCGGCCTGCCGCGCCAAGGGCAAGTGCACCCACGAGAAAGCAACGGGCGTCTGCGTGGCTGACAATGACGAGGACTGCACCCGTATGTTGGTTTGTCGAGAGAAAGGCGGGTGTCGCTGGAACGTAACCGTCCGACGAACGACATCACCGACACGCTTGTATCTCAGCTGAATGGATCGCCGCCGCTGTCGACGCTTCGCGGTCAGCCGTCTGGAGACGGTCGCCAGCGATCGGGGAGGAGCGCATCGATGTCGGTCTCGTTGGAGAGCTTCGACATGACGTCGGTGAGGTAATCTGTTGGATGAATGTCGTTCAACTCGCAGGAGGCGACGAGCGAATAGAGGCCTGCGATGTTCTTTCCGGCGTCTTCGTTTCCGACGAAGAGATACTCTTTTTTTGGGGACAAGGGCGACGCGTCCGGGCGCGCCCGTCGGTGCGCTCGTTTTCGACGTCGAGCTTCTCGAAATTCAAAAAGGTCCCGAGCCGCCGGCGACGCCAAAGGATCTGCGGAAACCCCCGGCGACCGCCACGTATTGCTTCGCGAGCCCGTTGCAGATCGCCACAAACCCGCAGTGAACGGTGACCGCGGTATCCGGTCCACCGGGACCTTACGCGACCTCCCATTCCGCAAGCTGCACCGGCGAACCGTAACCCGGGCTCATCCGAACGAGCCCCCAAACTTATACAACAACTTCTTATAGTTAAATTCGACACGCAACTGCATGTATCGACAACGCCATCGTGGGCGTTAGGGATGAGCCGGTCAAAGAACAAAAAACTGGCACAGCAAACTCCGAGGACGTCGCCGGATGCCCGCATTAAAGGCTCATGCAGCGACGCACGTATTCGACCAATTCGCGCTCTACACGAGCTTCGTCACACTGGCAGCGTTGTTGGACCGCGAATCCAGTCTCGGCACCGCGCCCGTCGCACCCCGCGCGACCCTGCGCTGCCGCGCGTGACCTCGCCTCCTCCGCCCGCTGTCGCGGCGACCTCGGCGGCGAGCACCACCACCACAACCACCGGTGGTTGCTGCGAGCGACACCATGAGCACCAACGCCACCTCGACGAGCGCCTCGAGTTCAGCCTCCGGCGGCAGCGTTGCTCATGCGATCCCTTGTGGTCAGAACCAGAGCTGCCCGGGCGTCTGCTGCCTCGGCCTTTTGAACCAGGACTGCAAGACCACGGCCGCCGAGTGCAACCAGCTCCAGTCACCCATCGGCTGCAACGACGGGGCCAACTACGATCCGAGGAGTTTCTTCTGCCTCGCGCCCCAAGGATTTGGCAAGACCTTTGGCAAAATGCGCCACAACCTGTCATGGTAGCTTTGTTCGGTTTCGATGCGAAAGCCTCGCCGAATGCTCCAGCGGAAGCGGTTACAAGAGCTGCTCGGACGCCACGAACCTCGGTCTATCCGGAGTCAAGCACTGCAAAAAATGAAACGCTCCGAAGTTCTTCGATTCGGTCCCGCGGCCCTCGTTTGCCTTCTCGCCTTCGGGTGGGGTTGCGGCAACAATTTCGTATACTTCGGCGCAAGCAACGGGGCCGGCGGGGCCGGCGGCTCGCCAACGAATCAGGCAACAGGCGGCGGTAGCCAAGGTGCAAATCCCGAATGTGGTTCGGCTTCTGATTGTGCCACTCCAGTTGCGATTTGCGCCACGGCTTCTTGTAACAATGGCGTATGCGAGGAAGTCCCTGGGAACGTAGGGACATCGTGTCGGGCCGCGGTCTCGAATTGTGACGTCGAAGACGTTTGCGATGGCAAAAGCGCACAATGCCCCGATGATTCGTTTGTCGCTGCAGGCACGAATTGTCGACTGTCTATGAGCAGTTGCGATCTCTCTGAAGTATGCGATGGAGTGAGCGCTAATTGTGCTCCCGATACTGGGCCGGTGGCGGCGTGTCAGGTGAATCTGCCCATCACCTATGCAAACCTCGAGCGGACGTTTACCATTACGAGCGTCAATCTTGCCGGGACGGGAAAAACTGTAGCCACCGTGAGCCCTGGCTCCCAAGTGACATTGAAAGTTGGCGGTTCATGGCAAAGGGTTTCGTCGCCGACTTGCGCCTCATGCCTCACGCAATTTTATTTCGCGATGCAGGGAGCGTTTCAAGATTGCGGCGATGTGTCGTCGCCAAGCGGGATGATTAATCGAAGTATCTCGTTCACGGCTCCCCAAGCGCCTGGCGTGTACTTCGTCAATCTCGCAGCGACGTGGGACTACAAGTGCGTCACGGTCATGGTGCCGACGACCTTCACTCAATCGACGGTTGCAACCTTGGTGGTGCAATAACCTGCACTTTGCTCTACGGCTCCAAGCCCCGAAGTTTTCGATTCAATCGAAGAAAAAGCTGACTTCGGCAATACAAACACCCCAAGCCCATTCCAAAATCGCGTTCCTTGGCCTTGCAACGCTCCACGTTTGCCTTGAATTCAGCCCTCCACTTCTCGGCACCCGTAGTCCACCTTGGCCACTACGGTAGCCAGGCCCGCCCAGAGCGAGTGGCCCGCCGAGTACGTTCTAAACCTACTCGCCAACGATGGCCTTTTGTAACGATGGACATCCCCACAATAGGCCTTCAGGTTCGTGCCGATGACAATGGAGGTTGATTAAAGTCGGTTCGGTGAAGTAGCGTTTCGAGATGCGAACGTGGCGGCTTTTGGTCGGTATTGGTGCCGGAATATCATCGATAGGCTTGTGGAGCGCGCCGCCTGCGCACGCGGAAGCGCCCGCGACGCCAGCGGAAGCGCCCACGACGCCAGCGGAAGCGCCCCCGGCTCAAGCGGAAGCGCCCACGACTCACGCGGAAGCGCCACCGGCTAAGGCGCCGCAAGCGGCGAAGCCAAAGTGCAAGTCGGGCATGGTGGGGATCCCCGCCGGCACCTTCACGATGGGCGATGACGTACACACCAGCAAAGCCGGGCAGGTAACGGTAGCTGCCTATTGTATAGACCGCACGGAGGTGACGACCGCGGCCTACGGGAAATGCGTGAAGGCTGGCAAGTGCACGGCTGCCGACACCAACAAGGACTACACCGACGTTGCCCGATCCATGGGCATAGGCCGACCCGACGAGCACTGCAATTTCGGTGTCGCTGGACGTGGTAACCACCCCATCAACTGCGTGTATTCAGACGTTGCCGAGGTTTACTGCAAGGCGCAAGGGCTGCGGCTACCAACCGAGGAGGAGTGGGAGTACGCGGCGCGCGGCACGGACGGCCGCATCTACCCATGGGGCAACGCCGAGCCGAGCAACCAACTGTGTTGGGATGGCCCAGGCAATAACCTTGGCGAAGGCAATCGAAAATCCACGTGCGCGGTCGCATCCTTCCCCGCGGGCAACTCTCCTTTTGGCGTGGCCGATATGGCAGGAAATGTATGGGAAATAACGTCATCTACCTTTGGCATAGAGGACTCAAGAGCCGTGTTCGGCGATAGTGCTTGGGTCGGCGCCAAGGTCCTTCGCGGCAGTGGCTGGAGAGTGGGTGCCCCATCGTGGGTCCGCTCCGCCGTTCGCTACGGACAGCATCCGATGCCGGAGGGTAACCCCGGCAACTGGGGCTTTCGTTGCGCTGGCTCGCCTTCCGACGCCTCGGGAGCGCCCGCGGACGCGAAGCTCGAGAGGAGCGGTCTGCGTACCAAGGTTTTGAAGCCCGGGACTGGCAAAGAGCATCCGCATTCCTCCGATACCGTCAAGGTCCACTACACGGGTTGGACGACCGACGGAAAAATGTTCTACAGCTCGCTCACTCGCGGGACCTCGGACGAGCTTCGGGTTGACGGGGTCATCAAAGGCGTGGCCGAGGGCTTGCAGTTGATGGTGGCGGGTGAGTCCCGGCGTTATTGGATCCCGGCAGACCTCGCGTTCGGCGAGACAGCGTCGCGTCCGGGCGCGCCCGTCGGTGCGCTCGTTTTCGACGTCGAGCTTCTCGAAATTCAAAAAGGTCCCGAGCCGCCGGCGACGCCAAAGGATCTGCGGAAACCCCCGGCGACCGCCACGAAGACGAAGAGCGGGCTCAGGTACCGCTCGCTCGTGCAGGGAAAGGGCACTGTTCACCCGAAGGCGACCGATAAGGTCAGCGTCCATTACTCGGGTTGGTCGAAAGACGGGAAGCTGTTTGACAGCTCGGTTACGCGCGGAAAACCAGCCGTTTTTTCGCTGAATAGCGTAATCGCCGGCTGGACCGAAGGCGTTCAGCTGATGGTCCAAGGCGACAAGGTTCGCTTCTGGATCCCAGGCGATCTCGCATACGGTGACACGCCGAAGCGTCCCGGAGCGCCTGCGGGGCAGCTCGTCTTCGACGTCGAGCTGCTCGAAATTCAGTAATCCGAACTTCCGTCGTTTATCGAGCGCGGCCCGACTGGGAACGATGCCCGTTCCGCGTCCGAGAACGCTTCGGATTCAGAGCAGCGTGCCGCGCAAGATGAACTTTGCTGCCGTGAAATAGATGAGCAGCCCCGACACGTCGACCAGCGTTGCGACGAACGGGGCCGACGCGCTCGCGGGATCGAGGCCGACTCGTTTCAACATGAGCGGCAACATCGAACCGCACAGCGTACCGACCGTGACCACGCCGACGAGACTCGTTGCCACCGTAAGGGCGATGAGTCGGTAGGGTGCCCCGTACGTGTGAAACACGGCTTCCCACACGCTCACACGAATCGCACCGACGACCGCGAGGACGAGCCCCAAGGTGAGCCCGGCGGCCAGCTCGCGTTGCACGATGCGCCACCAGTCGCGCAGCTTCACTTCGCCGAGAGCCATCGCTCGAATGATCAACGTCGAGGCTTGCGAGCCTGAGTTGCCGCCGCTCGAAATGATGAGCGGCACGAAGACCGCGAGAACGACCGCTTTCGCGATTTCATGCTCGTATCGAGCCATGGCCGTCGCGGTGAACATCTCCCCCACGAAAAGAATCGCGAGCCAACCCGCACGCTTTCGGATCATCGCCCCGAAACTCGTCTGCATGTACGGGTTCTCGAGGGCCTCCATGCCACCGAACTTCTGAACGTCCTCGGTGGCCTCTTCATCGACGACGTCCACGATGTCGTCGAGGGTGACGATGCCTTTCATGTGGTCGTCTGCGTCCACAACGGGCAAGGCCAGAAACCCGTGGCGTTTCATCATGAGAGCGACCGCTTCTTGGTCCATCTCTTCGCGAACCGTCACCGGCTCCGTCTGCATGACGTCGCGGACAAGGCGCGCGGGGGCCGCGGCGAAGAGCTCGCGAAAGGAGCACACCCCGAGCAACCGCTGCTCCGAATCGAGGACGTAGGCGTAGTAAATTGCCTCGAGCCGCTCACGAGCTTGCTTTTGCAGGTAGCGAATCGCCTCATCGACTTGCATGTCCGGGCGAACCCGCGCGAAACGCGGACTCATCAGCCCGCCCGCGTCATCCTCGGCGTACGCCATCAGGGCACGAACTTCACGGCGCGTCGGCTCGTCGAGGAGCTTTATCAATTCCTCCTTGGTGTCCCCCTCGATCTCTTGGAGAAGATCGGCCGCGTCGTCGGGAGCGAGGGTGCGCATCCAAATACGGCGCTGACCGACCGGAATCGCTAACAGCAATTCGCCTTGTTCGAGTGGTGCAAGGCCCGTGAAGAGGTCTTCGGCGTCTTCAGGCGGCAGGCCCAAAAAATTCTCGACGCGCTCATCCTCGGAGAGGATTGCCCAAAGCTCGCGAAGCTCGTCCGCCGTCAGCTCGTCGTCGTCTTTCCGCGCTTCCATCGACGCCATCGCCGCCTCATTCCGTGACCTGAATAACCCCGAGCGCACCCTACCTGCACGTCCCGGGCCTTGCAACGAAGCCGGGTGTCGCCGAGAATGCCCGAGGGCCTCTTGAATCACCCATGACCCTGGCGTTGCATCACCTCGCTCTCGGCGCGCGCGATGTCGAAAATATAGCGCGTTTTTATAGCGAATCGTTCGGACTGCCCGAGCTTAGTCGTCACGTTCACGAGAGCGGTGCGCTGCGCTCCATCTGGCTCGACCTCGGCGGTGCGATCCTCATGGTGGAGCGAACGACCGAGCCTTTAAGGCACGTGGAACTTGGCGCAGGTCCGTTCCTTTTGGCGTTTTCAATCGGCGTCAATGAACGAGTGTCACTCGAGACCCGACTTGAGGCGCGCGGCCTCCGAATCGAATCCCGGACGGCATGCACGAGTTATTTTCGCGATCCGGAAGGAAACCGCGTCGCCATCAGCCATTACCCTGAGCAATAATCATCGATGATGCCGGCAATGAATTCCAACACCGTTCGCGAATTCGAGCTCGCGGCCCATTCCACGCAGGTCTTCGGTCGGGTGCTTTGCAGCTCGCGTCATCACCATTTTGTGGTGGATGGCCCGGTGCAGAACGGCTGTGCCGGAGAGGCACTGACGCCACCGGAGTTGTTTCTCGCGTCGGTTCTCACCTGCGGCGTCGAGCTTATCGAGGTGCTCGCTCGTGACCACAAGGCGGCGCTTGGACTCGTCACGGGAACGATTCGCGCCACACTCGATCGCAGCGCGCAACCTCGGCAAGACGTCACTCTCTTCAACTCCGTCAAGCTGCACTTTGTGCTGTCCGGCGTATCCGCGACGGTGGCATCCGAGCTCGTCGCGGGGTTTCAACGCCGGTGTCCACTTTACGGGGCGGTCGCCGTAGCCATCTCGGATGTGCTCGTCACGCATGAGGTGTCGGTTGCCACGTAGCACGCGCTGGTTCGGCTTTTTGCTCGGTTTTGCGAGCTTTCTTGGCGCGCACGCGGGCCGAGCCGACGAGACGCTGCTCTTTGAAGGTGCGGTTCCGGATGACGGACTCGAGCATTTCTTCGTGCCGTTCGAGGTCCCGGCAGGAACCCAGGAACTCGAGGTCGCTCACGACGATCTTTCCGCGGCGAACATCCTCGATTTCGGTCTCGATGATCCGAAGGGGTATCGAGGCTGGGGTGGGGGCACTTCCGAGCCCGTCATCGTCAACGAGCTCGCCGCCTCGCGCGCCTACGTACCGGGTGCACTCCCACCGGGGACCTGGAAAGTGGTCGTGGGTAAGGCGAAGCTTCTGGAGTTGCCGGGGCATTACCGAATCCAGCTCACCCTGCGGGACCAGCCGACGCTCGCCCCTCAAACCGAAAGAACACCTTACGTTCCTGCGCTCCCACTCGCAGTCGAAGCCCGCTGGTACGCCGGTGACTTTCACGTGCACTCGAGGGAAAGCACCGACGCGCAGCCGGCGCTCTCGGCGCTAGCGACGTTCGCTGAAGGGCGCGGACTCGACTTCGTGGAGATATCGGATCACAACACGGTGACCCAGGACGATTACCTCGTCCACGTGCAAGCGGCGCATCCAGCGCTCCTGTTGATGCCCGGCGTCGAGTTCACGACCTACCACGGGCACGGCAATGCCATTGGCGCGACGCGTTGGATCGACCACCGAATCGGTCAACCCGGCGTCACCATCGACGGCGCCGTCGCCGCGATCCATCAACAAGGGGCGCTCTTTGCGTTGAACCATCCGAAGCTCGACCTCGGGACCGCCTGCATCGGCTGCGCGTGGGCCTTGCCGCTGCCGAAGGAAGCGCTGGACGCCGTCGAGATCGCGACCGGTGGCTGGAAAGCAGCGGGCTCGGTGTTCACGCCAAAGGCGATTGCGCTCTGGGACGAACTCTGTTCGGGCGGAGTCCACCTCGCGGCGATCGGTGGCAGCGACGATCACGATGGTGGGCAAGCGAAGGGGGCTTTCGCCAGCCCCATCGGTAGCCCGACGACGATGGTGTATGCCCGTGAGCTGAGTGCAGCGGCGATCCTCGAGGGTGTTCGCAGTGGCCGGACGGTCGTGAAGCTGCATGGCCCCGACGATCCGATGATCGAGCTCGACGCGCGAGAGGCCCGGGTGGAGGACGAGGTCAGCGCCGCCGAGGTCCATGTGACCGCGCGGGTGACCGGCGGGTCAGGCAGCGACGTGACGTTCGTCAAGGACGGTCAAGACGTGGCGACCGTGCCTGTGACGAGCGACCCGTTTGTTGCAGAGTTCACGATTGTGCCCCCCCTGACCGGTGAGACGCGGCTGCGCGCCGAAGTGTGGATCGACGGCATTCCCCACACGGTGACGAGCCACCTTTGGTTACGCACCGGCCCTTCGGAGCCCGCCGAACCTGGCGCGTGTGGCTGCCGGGTTGGGATCTCCGAAACGCCAACCACGGCTCGAGTTTCCGCGCTCTTGGGCGTGCTCGCGCTCGGCTGCCTTCGCGTCCAACGCCGAAAAAAACAGCGGCATTCGTAAAAACGGCTGCGTTCGTACCAAGGGCAGCGTTCGTACAAATGGCCGAGGCCCCGGTGGGGACCGAGGCCTCGACGAGCGGTGCATGGCGACCGCGTTTTGTCACGCGCTCACACTCAGTGGTCGGTCGATGCGTCGCCAGCAGCGGGACCACTGTGCTTCGTCGTCGCGATCAACTGTTTCACGAGCTCGTCAAGTTTTTCGGTCGAGATGGCGATGTCGATAAGGGCATCCTTGCCCTGGTTCCCGATCTTTGCGGCTTGGAGCAGCGAAAACATGGGAGCGCTCGGATCCCCGGCAGGCGGGGGCGCCAGGGTCAGCTGCCCAAGGAGCATCTTCGCCACGCCCGCGAGTTCGATGGCGCTTTTCTCGTCACCCATCGTGATGCGGAGTTGCGCACTCGGTTTTTTAAGGTCGAGCGCGAGCAGACCACGCCCAGCCTGGCTCGCTTGTCCGACGAAGGGATTGCCGTTTTCCGCCATTGCGGACTTCATGAATTCTGCCGTCAAGACGAAGCTGAGTTCCACGTCGGTCGGGACTTCAAAGATCTTTGCGGCGTCCGAGGTCTTCAACGCGGCGGCCAAAAGCGCCTTCGAAGGAGCCATCACGAGCGCGCCATCCGCGGCCTGACCAGCAACGAACTTGCCGCCATCGTCGACAAGAATCTTCGTGCCATCGAGTTCCTCGATTTTGAACTTCTCGGCTTTTCCGTTCTTTTCGATCGCCGCAATGATCGTACCGGGCTTGAAGTTGCCTGCCAGAGCGGCGGTGATTGTGGGCGACCCGTTTGACGACCTCAGCTGGGTAAAACAGATGGCGACCTCTTTCAGATCGGTGGCCGGATCGATGCCGGTATCCGTGAGGAACGCGGCGAAGTGCTTGCCTTGTTCGTCCTTCGGGTCGGTCTTGAGGGCCGCGAGGGCAGGGACGGCTTGGCTCTTGATTGCGGGGATCGCGAAGACGCCGGCCACATCGACTCGGACCACGGCGTCGCATACCGCCGGAAGGTGCGAGAGCGCGACGGTCATGCCGCTTGGGGACACGGCGCTGGCGCCGGGCGGCTTGGCTGCTGTCAGGGCGCTTGCGGACGCGGAGCTTCCGGCGGTCGGCTTGGCTGAGTCTTTTTTGCTGCAACCCGTGAGCGCACCAACGACGAGAATGGCGGTAAATAGCGTGTGTTTCATCGATCAGAACCTTTCTTGTGCAGTGAGCGAAGGGCGCACGGCGCGGGAGCATCGGTGCCGCGGGGTCTCGGCGTCAACGCCCAATTGTCCAGTCTTCTGTCACCGAACTACGCTTGAGAATTCACACGCCCCCGGTGAGGGCGTGGCG